>NZ_JBWJPD010000004.1:0-269161 GCF_056393165.1 Stenotrophomonas sp. Steno-C17 | reverse complement strand
CGGCGTCCCCGCACTCCGACACCGCCCCGCCAACCCACGGATAGCCCGCTTTTGACGTTGACGTTGACGTTGACGTTGACGTTGAGCAGGTGCAGGGCGCAGCCCTGCTACGCCCCACCCCTCAGACGGTGATGGTCTGGGTCAGCGATTCCCACGTGGGCGGCTGCGGCCACGCGGCGGCCTGGTTGCCGTCCAGCACTCGGCGCAGGTCGCGCGGGTCAATCTGCGGCGCCAACACGTGCACCAGTTCCAACGCGTAATCGCGCAGCACGCGATCACGCGGCAGCACCGCCCAGGCAATGCATTCGGTGATCGGCGCCGGTGCCGGCCACGATTTCAGATCTTCGTCGTAGGCACTGACCGCCATCTCCGCCAGCAGGCCCACGCCCAGACCGGTGCGCACATACGTCTTGATCAGGTCGGCATCGAGCGCGGTCAGTGCCAGGTCGGGCACCAGCCCCTGCGCGGCGAACGCACGCTGCAGCGATGAATTCGGTCGCGTGGACGATTCGTAACTGATCAACGGCTGGCGCGCCAACGCCGCCAGGTCCGGCGCGCGACCGGCGCGGTCCAGCGGATGGCCCTTGGGCACCACCACCAGACGGCGCCAGCGGAACAACGGCACGGCAATGCCGTCGGTCGGTTCGCTGCCGGCAGTACTGATGATGGCGATGTCCGCATCACCCTGGTTGAGCCGGTCCAGCGCATCGGCTTCGCCGGCCTGCTGCAGATGCACGCTTACCTGCGGGTAGGCCTGCTTGATTGCCGCCACCGCCGGCGGCAGTACGAAGCGCGCCTGCGTGTGGGTGGTGGTCAGGATCAGCTGGCCCTGGCTTTCGCGGCGCTGGTTGGCCGCATAGGTACGGATGTTGTTGGCTTCGGAAAGCACCGCGCGGGCGCGGGTGATGACCTCGGTACCGGCCGGGGTGACCGATTCCAAGCTGCGCCCCTTGCGCACGAACAACAGGAAACCCAGCTCGTCTTCCAGCTGCTTGAGCTGCTTGGACAGACCAGGCTGGGTCGCATGCACGCGCGAGGCGGCGAGCGTGATGTTCAGCTCGGCATCGGCGATGGCAACCAGGTAGCGCAGCTGGGTGAGCGTCATGGCGGGCAGGCGGCGGGGGCGGAGGTCCACTCTAGGGTCAATTTCCGTCACCAGCTTATAACCAAACGTTGTTTAAGAAAGGTATCTGGTCATTTCCGGGTGTCATATGCCGGCGCTACGGTCAGCCGGCAGCCGCTGGCCTGGACGGCCAGCCCTCCCCTCTTCCGCCCGCCGCAGCCCGGCGCGGCCTGCTTCTGGAGCGCTTCCATGGCCCTGTACGACTCCATCCTCGACACCATCGGCAACACCCCCATCGTCAAGCTGCAGCGCCTGGCGCCGCAGGGCGTGACCCTGTACGCCAAGGTTGAATCCTTCAATCCCGGTGGTTCGGTGAAGGACCGCCTCGCGCTGGCCATCATCCTGGACGCGGAAGCGCGCGGCCTGCTCAAGCCCGGCGACACCATCGTGGAGGCCACCTCGGGCAACACCGGCGTGGCCCTGGCCATGGTGGCCGCCGCACGCGGCTACAAGTTCGTGGCCACCATGGTGGAAACCTTCTCGATCGAACGCCGCAAGCTGATGCGCGCCTACGGCGCCAAGGTGATCCTGACCCCCGCCGCCGAACGCGGCAGCGGCATGGTGCGCAAGGCGCGCGAGCTGGCCGAACAACATGGCTGGTTCCTGGCCAGCCAGTTCGCCAACCCGGCCAACCCGGCCTACCACCGCAACACCACCGCGGCAGAGATCCTGCGCGACTTCGCCGGCAAGCGCCTGGACTACTTCGTGAGTGGCTGGGGCACCGGCGGCACGCTCACCGGGGTGGGCGAAGTGCTGAAGGTGGCACGCCCGCAGACGCGCATCGTGGCCACCGAACCGGCGGGCGCGGCGCTGCTGAAAGGCGACGACTGGAAGCCGCACAAGATCCAGGGGTGGACCCCGGACTTCGTGCCCGATGTGCTGAACCGCGATGTGGTGGATGAACTGCTGACGGTCGAAGACGAGCGCGCGATCGCCACCGCGCGACGCCTGGCCGCCGAGGAGGGCCTGTTCGTGGGCATCTCGGCCGGCGCGACCGTAGCCAGCGCGCTGGATGTGGCCAACCGCGCCGAAGCCGGCTCGGTGATCCTGGCCATGCTGCCGGACACCGGCGAGCGCTACTTCTCCACCCCGCTGTTTGCCGATGTGAACGAAGGGTCCGACGACGACTGGCTGGCCGGCCTGCCGTAACGGACACGGGGTCGGATCCCTTTCCCGCAGGGAAAGGGCTCTGACCCCACCGACGTAGGGCAACAACAGGGGTCAGAGCCTTTTCCATGCGGAAAAGGATCTGACCCCTTTCTACTGCCGTAACCACTCGCGGGGTCGGATCCCTTTCCCGCAGGGAAAGGGCTCTGACCCCTTTCTGCTTCAGCCTGCGTGAAGGTAATTGCCGCCATCGTGCGTGAAGACCGGATCGCAGGTTGTGAGACGGTCATGACGCAGCATCCATGCCCTGTGCCCTACCGTGGGTACAGCCAGCGCGGAGGATGCGCGGAACAACCGACAGGCAGGAGACGGACGCATGAAGATCGAAGTGTGGCAGGGCGACATCACGACCCTGGCGGTGGATGCGATCGTCAACGCGGCCAATGAATCACTGCTGGGCGGCGGTGGTGTGGATGGGGCGATCCACCGTGCGGCAGGCCCGGGCCTGCTGCAGGAATGCGAACAACTGCCGCAACTGCGCCCGGGCGTGCGCTGCCCTACCGGCGAAGTCCGCGCCACGGCCGGCCACGCGCTGCCCGCGCGGCACGTGCTGCACACCGTGGGCCCGGTCTGGCACGACGGCCAGCGCGACGAACCGGCACTGCTGGCCAACTGCTACTGGAAATCGCTGCAGATGGCCGAATCGTTGGGCGTGCAGTCCATCGCGTTCCCGGCCATCAGCTGCGGCGTGTACGGCTACCCGCTGTACCAGGCGGCGCAGGTGGCAGTGACCGAAACGCTGGCGTGGCAGCGCAGCCATGCGCAGCCGATGCGCATCGTGCTGGTGGCCTTCAACACCGCCACCGCCAAGGCCTACCAGCAGGCGCTGGCCGCGGCCGGCCAGGCCGTGGAGGCCGAACGCATCCTGCCACTACCGCCGGTAGGCGATGCTGGCTTCGCCGCAGCGCACTGAGCGCGACTAGCGCACCTTGATCTCGACCAGACCGCTGGTTTCGCTCAGGTTGCTGACATCCACGGTGTAGTGGCCTGCAGGCAGCGTTTCCTGCAGGCGCGCGTCGGTTCCATTGCCACCGTCATCATCGCTGCGCTCGATATCGCCACCGACCAGGCGCAGCACGGTGTCCACCTGGCTGGACACCGCATCCAGCTGCACCTCGGCCGGCGCGTCCAGGGTCAGCAGGAAGCGCCGGCGGCCCTCGCCTTCCAGCAGCGTGTACACGCTGCCGTTGCGCGGCAGCGCGGTGCCATCGGTGTCGACCAGGTTGGCCGGCATGGCACTGCGCGTGGCCTCCAGGCTGAAGGCGCCCTGGTCGCCGTCGCCAAGACCGCGCACGGTGAGGGTGTACTCGCCCGGCTGCAGCGGCAGGGTGAGGCGGGAATTGGTGCCTTCGCCGCCGTCGTCGTTCTCGCTTTCCTGGCCATTGCCTTCCAGCGACAACAGGGTATCGAACGCGTCTGAACGCAGCTGGATTTCATACAGGCCGGGGCTGTCCACCTTCAGGGTGTACTCCTGGCGTTCGTCCAGCAGCAGGTCGTCGATGCGACCGGCCCCGACGATCGGCTTGCCGTCATAGGGCTCCAGCGCGTCGGCGCGCAGCCGGAACGGCCCGAACGCATCGGGGCCATCGGCACTCACCGCCACCTGGTAGGTGCCGCTGCCGTCGGCGCGGAAGGCCACGGACACTTCATCGCCGCTTTCATAGCCGCTGCGGCTGCTGGCCACCAGGGTGCCGTTGTCGAACACACTGATCGACCCGTTGAGCGTGCCGGTCAGCTTGATGCCGACCCGCTGCTTGTCCTGCAGCGCCAATGCGTAGACCTGGTAGTGGCTGCCGTCGTTGTAGTTCAGTGCGCTGCGTGCGGTGATCTCACCGGACAGCGGCTTGTCCAGCGCCAGCGGCGGGACCTTGCCCGCCTCGGCGCTGCTGCCTGGCAGGCGGTTGCAACCGGCCACGGTCAGTGCCGTGGCCATGGCGATCACGATGGCGGTCTTGCGCATGCGCTGCTCCTTCCCTGGAAACCGGACGCCGATACGGCACCCGCTGGAGCGCAACGATACCCGCAAATGAAGACGCCGGCACAAGGCCGGCGTCCCTTACTGCCCAGGCGGTGGCGCGGCTCAGCCGTTCCACTTGCCCAGTGCGGCCAGGCCGTTTTCCTTGGCGCGCTCGAACACGGTCTTCTGTGCGGCGGCGTAGTTGCCCTTCATGTCCTTGGCCCACAGCTTCAGCGCGGCCTGCTGCATGGCACGGCCGTAGGAGAAGCTGAGCGGCCACGGCAGGTTGCCGAGCTGGTTCATGGCGTTCAGGTGGGCGGTGGACTGCTCGTCGCTCTGGCCACCGGACAGGAACACCACGCCCGGCAGGATGGCCGGCACGGTGCTCTTCAGGCACATCACGGTCGATTCAGCCACTTCTTCCACGTCGGCCTGCTCATCGCAGCCCTTGCCGGAGATGACCATCGAGGCCTTCAGGATCGTGCCTTCCAGCAGCACGTTCTGCTGGTACAGGGCGTCGAACAGCGAACGCAGGGTGGCTTCGGTCACTTCGTAGCAGGTTTCGATGTCATGGTCGCCGTCCATGATCACTTCCGGCTCGACCATCGGCACCAGGCCGCATTCCTGGCACAGGGCTGCGTAACGGGCCAGCGCGTGGGCGTTGGATTCGATGCAGGTGCCCGACGGGGTGTTGTCGCCGATGTTGATGACCGCGCGCCACTTGGCGAAGCGGGCACCCAGCTTGTAGTACTCCTGCAGGCGCTCGCGCAGGCCATCCAGGCCTTCGGTGACCAGCTCGCCCGGGCAGCCGGCCAGCGGGTGCGCACCCTTGTCCACCTTGATGCCCGGAATCATGCCGTGGTCGGCCATGTACTTGGCGAACGGCACGCCGTCCTTGGTGGCCTGGCGGATGGTTTCGTCGTACAGGATGGCGCCGGAAATGTGCTCGTTGAGCTTCGGCGTGGTCAGCAGCAGCTCGCGGTAGGCGCGACGGTTTTCCTCGGTGTTCTCGATACCGACGCTGGCAAAACGCTTGGCGATGGTAGCGGTGGATTCGTCGATCGCGATGATGCCCTTGCCCGGGGCGACCATGGCCTGGGCGGTTTCGGCCAGCTGTTCGATGCTCATGTATTTCCTGTGGCGGGTGCGGGAAAAACGCAATTATAGCCCCGCCATCCGTTGCCCCGACGTGGAGGACAGGATGGAAACGATTCCAGATGTGCCCAGGACAATTGCTGTCCTGCGACCTCGGGTCAGAGCCCCTTCGGGGATCTGACCCTGTGCGCGATGGGGTCAGATCCCCGAAGGGGCTCTGACCCTGGCCCGGCGGCTGCGCTTACAGATCGCCCAGACCGCTGGCGCGGCCGTCTTCGCCCACTTCCAGCAGGCGCAGGGTGTTGGTGGCACCCAGGGTTTCCATGTGCTCGCCGCTGGTGAACACGACACGATCACCGGCCTGCAGCAGTTCCGATTCCACCAGCAGGCGGATGCTGCCACGCGCGGCTTCGCGCGGGGTCAGGCCGCGGCTGTCGAAGTTGATCGGGTAGACATCGCGCATCAGCGCCATCTGGCGGCGGGCGCCGTCGTGGCGGGTGACCGCGAACACCGGCGCCTTGGCGCGGAAGCGCGACAGGTAGCGGGCGGTGCCACCGGATTCGGTCATCGCCACGATGGCGCGCACGCCCACGTGCTGGGACAGGAACATGGTGGCCATGGCGATGGCCTGGTCGGCACGTTCCAGGTTGCGCGGCGAGGCGTTGAAGTCGGTTTCGGTCTGGAACTGGCGTTCGGCACCCAGGCAGATGCGCGCCATGGCCTCCACGGCCTTCACCGGGTAGGCACCGGCGGCGGTTTCGGCCGACAGCATCACCGCATCGGTACCGTCGATGACCGAGTTGGCCACGTCCAGCACTTCGGCGCGGGTCGGAATGGGGCTTTCCACCATCGACTGCAGCATCTGCGTGGCGGTGATCACCACCTTGTTCTGCGCCAGCGAGGCCTTGATGATCTTCTTCTGCAGGCCCGGCAGCTCGGCATCGCCGATTTCCACGCCCAGGTCGCCACGGGCCACCATCACCACGTCGCTGGCTTCGACGATCTCTTCCAGGTTCTCGATCGCTTCGGTGCGCTCGATCTTCGAGACCAGGGCGGCGTCGCAACCGTGCGAACGGGCGATGTCGCGCGCATCGTTCATGTCCTGCGCATTGCGGCAGAACGAGACGGCGATGAAGTCCACGCCGATCTTGGCGACGATGCCAATCAGTTCCTTGTCGCGCTCGGTCAGCGCGCCCAGCGACAGCCCGCCGCCCTGCTTGTTCAGGCCCTTGCGGTCGGACAGGGCGCCGTCGTTGAGCACGGTGTTGATGATGCGATCGCCCTGCACTTCCACCACCTGCAGCTGCATCAGGCCGTCATCGAGCAGCAGCACATCGCCCGGACCCACGTCCTGCGGCAGCCCCAGGTAGCTCACGCCCACCTGGCTGGCATCGCCGGGACCGGCGCTTTCGCTGGCAATCAGGTCGAAACGGTCACCGGCCTTCAGGAACACCTTGCCTTCGGCAAAGCGCTCGATGCGGATCTTCGGGCCCGGCAGGTCGGCCAGGATGCCCACTTCCACGCCCACGCGGGCGGCGGCGGCGCGCACGTCGGCGGCGCGCTTGGCCTGGCCGGACGGGTCACCGTGGCTGAAGTTGAGGCGCACCACGTTCACGCCGGCGCGGAACAGATCCTCCAGCACGCCCGGCGGGTCGGTCGCCGGACCGAGGGTGGCAAGGATCTTGGTGCGACGCTGACGCTCGAACATGGTGAATGGGCCTCTCCCGTGAAAGGGGGGAAATTAGCACATCCTTCACGCCCCATGTATACGGTTACACCCTTGCGGCGCCTGACTCTTCGGGACATGGAGCGGACAGTGCCCGGACAGGGAATGGATGTAACCGGTTCCTGCCGTTGTACGGGGCCCGGACAGAGGGGTCAGAGCCCTCTCCCTTGGAGAGGGATCCGACCCCTGGCGGGGAACGGGGTCAGAGCCCTCTCCCTGGGAGAGGGGTCCGACCCCTAGCGGGGAACGGGGTCAGAGCCCTCTCCCTGGGAGAGGGATCCGACCCCTGGGTCGGTCAGGCCAGCAGGGTGAGCAGCTGCGCCGGTTCACGGGCCAGATGCCCCGCGCCGGCCTCGGTCAGCTCGGCTTCGCCGCCAAACCCCCACAGCACACCGACGTTGCGCACGCCGTGGAAGCGCGCGCCTTCGATGTCCATGCGGCGGTCGCCGATCATCCAGCACTGTGCCGGGTCCAGCTGCAGCCGCTGCAGGGCTTCGCCCACCAGCTGCGGCTTGCTGCTGCGCGAGCCATCCGGGGTGGAGCCGATCACCTCGTCGAACAGATCGCCAAACGGCAGATGTTCGGCGATACGGCGGGCATGCACCTCGTTCTTGGCGGTCACCACGGCCAAGCGATGACCGCGTGCATGCAGCGCACGCACGGTTGCTTCGATCTGCGGGTAGACCGTGTGCTCGCGCCAGCCCTCCACATCGAAGCGCTCGCGGTACAGCGCCACCGCCTGTTCCACCCGCTGCGCGTCGCCGAACAGCGGGGTGAAGGTGGCGCGCAGCGACGGGCCGATCCAGCCCAGCAGGGTTTCCTGCGGCGGCACCGGGTAGTCCATCTTCTGCAGCGCGTAGGCGATGCAGGTGGTGATGCCCACTTCCGAATCGATCAGCGTGCCATCCATGTCGAAGAAGAGCGTGGCACGCCCTTCCCCGATCGGTTGCGACTGGCCGGACATCAGTTGCCGCGCGCGGCCAGAGCGGCCACCGCCGGCAGGGTCTTGCCTTCCAGGAATTCCAGGAACGCGCCGCCACCGGTGGAGATGTAGCTGACATCGCCGGCGATATCAAACTTGTCCACCGCCGCCAGGGTGTCACCGCCACCGGCGATGGAGAACGCCTTGGAGCCGGCGATCGCGCGCGCCAGCGCTTCGGTGCCCTTGCTGAAGGCCTCGAACTCGAACACGCCCACCGGGCCGTTCCAGACCACGGTGCCAGCCTGCGCGATCAGCTGCG
The DNA here is from genome assembly GCF_056393165.1 of Stenotrophomonas sp. Steno-C17. Classification (NCBI taxonomy): domain Bacteria; kingdom Pseudomonadati; phylum Pseudomonadota; class Gammaproteobacteria; order Lysobacterales; family Lysobacteraceae; genus Stenotrophomonas; species Stenotrophomonas sp. Steno-C17. Next base: position 260,852 of record NZ_JBWJPD010000004.1, on the reverse strand, counting down.
CGTACTGCGCCGCGGTCTGCGGGCCGATGTCCAGGATCAGATCGTCTTCGGCCACGGCATCGACGGCCTTCACTTCAGCAGCGGCGTCGGGCAGGAACTGCTTGGCGGTGACCACATCCACCGGCAGCGGAATGGCCGCGCCGCGTGCCTGCGCATCGGCCACGATCTTCCTGGCGGTATCCAGCAGGTCCGGTTCGTACAGCGACTTGCCCACCTTGTAGCCGGCTGCGGCGATGAAGGTGTTGGCGATGCCACCGCCCACGATCAGCTGGTCCACCTTGCCGACCAGATTGGCCAGCAGTTCCAGCTTGGTGCTGACCTTGCTGCCGGCCACGATGGCCAGCAGCGGCTGGGCCGGAGCGTCCAGCGCCTTGGCCAGCGCGTCCAGTTCGGCCATCAGCAGCGGGCCGCCAGCGGCCACCGGCGCGAAGCGGATCACGCCATGGGTGGAGGCCTGCGCGCGGTGTGCGGTACCGAAGGCATCCATCACGAACACATCGCACAGCGCGGCGTACTGCTTCGACAAGGCTTCGTCATCCTTGCCTTCGCCGACGTTCATGCGGCAGTTTTCCAGCAGCACCAGCTGGCCCGGCTGCACGTCCACGCCGTCCACCCAGTCACGCACCAGCGGCACGTCACGGCCCAGCAGCTCGGACAGGCGCGCAGCAACCGGTGCCAGCGAATCGGCTTCGCTCCACACGCCCTCCTTCGGACGGCCCAGGTGCGAGGTGACCATCACCGCGGCGCCCTGTTCCAGCGCGCGCTTGAGCGTCGGCAGCGAGGCGGTGATGCGCTGTTCGGAGGTGATGCGGCCATTCTCGATCGGCACGTTCAGATCCTGGCGGATCAGCACGCGCTTGCCGGAGAGGTCGAGGTCGGTCATGCGGACGATGGACATGGGCAACTCTTTGGCTCAGGGACGGGATGCCGGTGTACGGCAGACGGCCATTGTATCGGGTGGTGGGGGGCCGATGCCTGCGGCAGGCAGAAGCGCGCGGCAACTGCCGAAGCCAGAGCCAGAGCTGAAGCGCTGGCGCTTCTTGGTGCTGTGGGTGGGCCGGGGCGGTATGGGCTGGCAGGGGACGCCGCAAGTACGTCCTTGTAGGCTTGGCCGCGGCATCCATGCCGCGGACACCCCTGCCAGCCCACACCGCCCCGGCCTCGACAGGTTCATGGGCGGAGCGGACGGCAACGGCCGAAGCAAGAGCGGTTTCTGATGTCGGGTGGGGAAAGAAGGGGTCGGGGCCGTTTTCCTGCGGAAAACGGATCCGACCCCGCAGCGAGTGCGCGCAGCGCGCGACCGGCTTTTGCTTTTGCTTTTGCTCTTCTTTTTTCTTTTCCGTGGGTGGCCGCCCCCGGAAACTGTCAGAGGCCGGGCGGGTGGACTGGGCAGGGGTATCCGCGCCATGGATGGCGCGGCTAAGCCTACAAGGACGTACTTGCGGCGTCCCCTGCCCAGTCCACCCGCCCGGCCAAGCGCGGCTTCTGCTCTACGCGACCAGCCAACCACCCACGAGGGGCTGCGCCGTTGGCAGGACACTACGCCGAAGGCGCGGGCTTCTGCTTCAGCAGGCTGATCGCCAGACCACCAACCACCAGCACGCCCAGCCCCAGCAACGCCCACAGCAACCATGCCTTCCAGTCGCGCTGCGGCTGCAGTGCCGCCTCGCCAGCCAGCACTTCCGGGCTGCCTTCGAAACGTGCCAGCGTGGGCTGCCAGGCCGGGTCGTTGCGCTGGCGCAGCTCTTCGATCAGCACCGTGATCGGTGCTTCGGCGCGACGTGCCGTGGCGCTGCCCACGGCCAATGCATACGGCGCAGCGCCCTGGCTCAGGAACACCATCACTTCCGGCTGGTAGCCCAGGCGCAGCGTCGGCGTGCCGCCGGTCTGCGCGGGATCGGCCACCAGCTTCCAGTAGCGATCGCGCCAGGTGCCCGCCAGCGGCTGCGAGGCCGACTGCTGGCGCTGGCCTGCCGCGCCCTGCTGCAACTGGTAGGCGATCCACGGCGCGCTGCGGCGCTGCCACTCGGCATCGGCATCATCGCGGCTGTACAGCGTCCACTGCACCAGGCTGTTGCCGGTGCTGGCCACATCGGCGCGCGAAACGGGGAAACGGCCATCCAGCTCAAAGGTGAATTCGCCCTTGCCCTGCGTGCGCGGCTGCAGCGGCACCCATTCCCAGGGCACCGTGGCCGGTGCCGGCGGCAGTTCGGCCAGCACGCTGCGCAGCACCGGCAGGGCGGCACTGCCCTGCGGCAGGATGCGCAGGTAGCGGGTGGTGCCATCAATCTGCAGGCGACGCTGCAGCAGGCGCTTGCCGGCGCGCTGCAGGTCCACCAGCGGTACATCGCGGGCGACCGCGCGCCAGTGCTGCAGATCGTCGCTGGCATCCACCTGCACCTGCGCCTGCAGTGGCTGGCCGCTGTCGGCCCAATCCAGCACCAGCGCCGCCAGTGGCTGCTGGCCCAGCACGCTGGCATCGACCAGCCAGCCGCCCTGCCCGCTCGCAGCCGCGCCAGCGCCCACGCGCGCTTCCACCCGACGCACGCGGCCATCGGTGTCGCGCTCGGTCAGCAGCTGCAGATCGTTGCGCTGTGCGTCTGCCAGCGGCGGCAGGGCGAACCACGGAAGTTCGCGCTGTACCGGTGCCTGCGCCAACGGCTGGTCCGGCGCCAGCAGCGCCGACGGCAGTGCCTGCCCGGCCGCGTTGAACACCTGCAGGTCGGCCAGGTCGGCCGTTCCCGCGCGGCGATAGATGGCCGGTTCCAGCACCACCCGGTAGGCACCGGACTGCGCGCTGGACAGGCTCAACGGCCATTGTTCGGCGTAATGCTGGCGGTAATCGGTCGCCTGTGCGGCCACGCTGCCGGTGACAGCCAACAGCAGCGGCAACACCGCCGCGCTCCAGAGTTTCATGCGCCTTTCTCCACGGATGGCGCCGCCGGCGGGGCCGGCGCCAGATAGCCCACGACCGTGCACAGCAGGCCGTAGGCAATGAACGATGCGATACCCAGCAGGTTGCCCAGGTGCTGGCGGTCGATCAGCACCAGCTTGGCCAGCACCACGCCCATCAGCACTGCGCCCACCATCCACAGCACACGCTGGCCGCGCTTGGAGCCCCACACCCAGGCAATCACGCCCAGCACGCTCCACAGCACGGTCAGGCTGGTCTGGGCCAGGCTGGAATGGGCCATGCGGCTGTTCCACGGCAGCCCGCCCCAGTGGTGCACGCCGTGCAGCACGGTGCTGGTGAGGGTGACGAAGCCGACCACGGCCAGCAGCGGAACCCGCAGTTTCCGCAGTTCGATCGGCGCCTCGGCGGTGTAGAGCCAGTAAGCGCCCAGCAGCAGCCCCAGCCACTGCGTCAGCTCGGCCGGGTTCAGCACGGGAAGCCAGGCCAACGGTGCCGCATCGCCCGGCTGCAGCAGTGCCGCCACCCAGGCCACGCCCAGCAGCGCAAACACCAGGGTCTGCAACGGCGACCGTGCGCCCGCAAACGCCTCGCCCAGCGGCCAGCTCAATGTCTGCCAGCGCCACAGCGACAGCGCCGCCAGCAGCAACCACGGCAGGGCGACCAGCAGGGTGGTCCAGCCCTGCGCCAGCGCCGCAGCATCACCGCCCCACAGGGCCAGCAATGACAGCAAGGTCGGCCACAGCAGCAGCCACAGGAACTGGGCGAGGGAAGCCACCCAGCCTTCGCCGCGGCGCAGGCACAGCAGCGAACGCACGCCCAGCACCGCGAACACGGCCCAGGCCAGCGCGCCGTAACCTGCGAACGGCTGGTGATGGGCATCGCTTTGCCACAGCGCCACCGGGAAGGCCAGCGCCAGCATACCCAGCGCCGTCAGGCCCAGCGCACGCGCGGGGCGACGGTGCTGCACTTCGGCGGCCAGCCAGCCGGTCACGGCTACCAGCACCAGCAGCGCGTCGGCCTGCGACAGCAACGGCAGGAAGCGCGCGATGTCATGGGCAAACCCGCCAAACCACCACAGCAGGCCCCACAGGTAATAGACCAGCGCCACGTCATGGCGGCTGCGCTGCTGGTAGCTCCATGCCGAGGCGAACCCGGCCAGCGCCAGCAGCAGCGCCCCAATGGCCGTGGGGTTCAACAGGAAGCGGCCATCGCCGTGCCAGTAATCGGCGCCCACCACGAAGGCGAACGCCGCGCCCAGCTGCAGCAGCGCGCCAGCCACCTGCGGCAGCCAACGCTGCTGGCGCAGCCCCAGCCAGGCCAGGCCCGCCCCTTCCAGCGCGAACACCGCGCCGGTGGCACGCGCCGACAGCGCCAGCGGTACCGCCAGCGTGGCAAAGCCCACCGCCAGCACCGCATGCGACTGCGCCAGCACGGTGTACGACGCACGCGCCAGCAGCGCACGGGCCAGCACCGCATAGATCGCGGCCAGCCCCAGCGCACACAGGGCCAGGGTCATCGGCTGGGTGTGCAGCATGCCGGCCTGCAGCGAGAACGCCACGAGCGGGGTGCCGAACACCAGGCTGCCATCGACCAGATCACGCCGCGCGGCCGGCTGGCGCCGTGCGTACAGCAGCGGGATCAGCAGGTAGAAGGCAAAGAACAGCAGCAGGAACGGTTCGGTGCTGGCGAACTGCTCCGGCCGGTACTGCAGCACGCCCCAGAACGTACCGATGCCGAAGGTGAAGGCGAAGCCGAGCAGGTTCAGCGCGCGCCACGGGCGGAACCAGGCGATGGCGAAGATGCCGGCATTGAGCACCGCGTAGTAGCTGAACAAGCCCACATGGTTGCCACTGCCGGTGGACAGCCACAGCGGCGCCATGAAGCCGGCCAGGATGCCGAGTACGGCCAGCGTGCGCGAATTCTGCAGCACCGCCAGTACGCACAGCCCCGCCACCAGGGCGATGGAGCTGCCGAAGGCGAACCCGGCATTGAGCAGCTCGTAGCGCTTGAATGCCGCAAACACGGTCAGCAGCAGCACGCCGATCGCCCCGCCCTGCAGCGCCAGGGCGAACATGCGGCGGCGCTCGCGCTGCTGCCAGCCGAAGCCGAGCAGACCCAGCGCGGCCACCGTGATGCCGGCCAGGCGCAGCTCGATGGGCACCACCAGCCACCCCTGGTCGCTGACGTACTTCAACAGCGCCGCAACGCCGGCCAGCAGCACCAGCATGCCGATCTTCACCGGCACGTTGCCTTCGGTGAACCAGCGTTTGACGGCGGCGGCCGCGCGTTCGATGACGTTGGGCAGTGCCGGCTCGGCCGGCAGTGGCGGCAGCACGGGCTCAGGCGGTAGCGGCGGCGGCGGTGCGGGTCTGCGCGGCGGCACGGCAGTCTGCGCGGGCGCGACGGGAGCGACGACGACAGGCGCTGGCGCTTCGGCCATGACGGGCGCTGTCGGACGCGGCACGGGCTCGGCCACTGGCGGTTCCGCAGGCGACACCACAGGCTTCGTGGCAGCAGCCTGTTCCAGCACGGCCACGCGGCGGCGCAGCCCGGCAATCATCACCAGGGCCACCACCAGCAGCAGCGGGATGGCCAGCAGCGCCAGTACCGCCAGAACGATCAAGGCTTCCATTGCGTGTCTTTCCTCCGCACCCGCGCCCCAACGGCAGCGGTCGACCCCGCCATGCTACGGCATGCCCGGGCCGCATAAACGACGAACCCCGGCCAGGCCGGGGTTCGTTCGGCGATCTTCGCGGGCCTTACTTGGCCGCGACGACCTTGGCCATTTCCAGGCACTTGTTGGAATAGCCCCACTCGTTGTCGTACCACGACACCAGCTTGACGAAGGTGCCGTCCAGGGCGATGCCGGCGTCGGCATCGAACACCGAGGTGTGGGTTTCACCGACGAAATCGGTGGCCACCACCTTGTCTTCGGTGTAGCCCAGGATGCCCTTCAGCGCGCCTTCGCTCTGTGCCTTCACTTCGGCGCAGATTTCGGCGTAGGTGGCTTCCTTTTCCAGTTCCACGGTCAGGTCGACCACCGAGACGTCCGAGGTCGGCACGCGGAAGCTCATGCCGGTCAGCTTCTTGTTCAGTTCCGGAATGACCACGCCCACGGCCTTGGCCGCACCGGTGGACGAGGGAATGATGTTTTCCAGGATGCCACGGCCGCCGCGCCAGTCCTTGTTGGACGGGCCGTCAACAGTCTTCTGGGTGGCGGTTGCCGCGTGCACGGTGGTCATCAGGCCACGCTTGATGCCCCACTTGTCGTTGATGACCTTTGCCAGCGGGGCCAGGCAGTTGGTGGTGCACGACGCGTTGGAAATGATCGCCTGGCCGGCGTAGGTCTTGTCGTTCACACCGAACACGAACATCGGCGTGTCGTCCTTGGACGGTGCGGACATGATGACCTTCTTCGCACCGGCATCGATGTGCTTCTGCGCGGTTTCCTTGGTCAGGAACAGGCCGGTGGCTTCCAGCACCACGTCGGCGCCGACTTCGTCCCACTTCAGGTTGGCCGGATCGCGTTCCTGGGTCAGGCGGATCTTCTTGCCGTTCACCAGCAGGTCGTTGCCCTGCACGGCCACGTCGGCCTTGAAGCGGCCGTGCACGGAGTCGTACTTGAGCATGTACGCCAGGTAGTCCGGCTCCAGCAGATCGTTGATGGCCACGATTTCGATGTCGTCGCCGAAGTTCAGCACCGCCGAGCGCAGGACGTTACGCCCGATGCGACCGAAACCGTTGATACCAACCTTGATTGCCATGTTCTCAAGCTCCTGCGGCCGCGACAGGTGCGGCGGGATGGATAGGGCCCCCAAGTCTAGCAAACCGGACCTGACCACCGTGGGCCAGACGCCCGGCCGGCCCGGGCCGCGGCGGGGATTTGATCCGGATCAAAGCGTTAGCGCGGCGTGAGGCCGAAACTGGCCCCATCAACCCCGCAACGAGAACACCCCCATGCGCATGCATTCCCCCCTGATCCTGGCCAGCCTGGCCGCCGCCCTGTCGCTGGCCGCCGCCCCGGCCATGGCCCAGTCCAAGGGCGACTGGACCGTGTCGGCCGGCGTCCACCAGGTCGCACCGAAGTCCAACAACGGTTCGCTGGCCGGCGGCACCCTGAAGGTGGACGTGGACAATGACGTGAAGCCGACCATCACCGGCGAATACTTCATTGCCGACAACCTGGGCATTGAAGTGCTGGCCGCTCTGCCGTTCAAGCACGACATCAACATCAATGGCCTGGGCCGGGTGGGCAGCAGCAAGCAGCTGCCGCCGGTGGTCACCCTGCAGTACCACTTCAACAGCAAGGGCAAGGTGTCCCCGTTCGTGGGTGCCGGCCTGAACTACACCACGTTCTTCAGCGAAGACACGACCGGCGCGCTGGCCGGCAGCAAGCTGAAGCTGGAAGATTCCTGGGGCCTGGCCGCGCATGCCGGCGTGGACTTCGCGATCAGCGACAAGGGCGCCCTGCGCGTGGACATGCGCTGGATCGACATCGACAGCAAGGTGAAGCTGGACGGCGAGAAGATCGGCACTGTGAACATCGATCCGCTGGTGTACGGCGTGTCGTACGTCTTCAAGTTCTAAGGAATGTTCTGAGTGCGGGAGCTTCGCCCCCGCTCCCCCGTCTCAAGCAGCAACCCACCAAGCAAAGACGCTCGCAGCATGTTGCCCCGGTGTGTGTGCCGGGGCTTTTTTGATTGGGCGGGGCGGGTGGATTGCTCGGGACACGCCGCAAGTACGTCCGTGTAGGCTCGTAGGCGCCATCCATGGCGCCTGCGGTCCCGAGCAATCCACCCGCCCCGCCCTCCCCATTTCCGCGCGCGTGCCAGCGAAGTCAAAATCCGCGCGCATGCGTTGAGTAGGCATTGGATTTCATTGGTCTGCGGCCACTTCCACCCGGTTGCGGCCGGCGGCCTTGGCGCGGTAGAGCGCCTGGTCGGCTCGGCCCAGTGCCTGTTCCAGGGTGTCGCCGCCATCGTCATGCCAGCGCGCCACGCCGATGCTGACGCTGACCACCGGTGCGGCATCGGAATCGGCATGGGTGATGGCCAGTGCCTGAACCTGCTGGCGCAGTTGTTCGAACGGTGCAGACTGCGGCTGGCCCGGCTGCCAGTGGCCCAGTGCCACGAACTCTTCGCCACCGTAGCGCGCCACCACCGAATCCCGGTCGTGCAGCTGCGCCGACAATGCGGCGGCCACCGCGTGCAGCACGGTGTCGCCGGCGGGGTGGCCATGGTGATCGTTGTAGCGTTTGAAGTAATCGATGTCGATCATGGCGATGCGCAGTGCGCCGCGCGGGTGCGGGGTGCGCAGGTACTGCTGGAAGATCTGCCGGGCACGGCGGTCGAAGGCGCGGCGGTTCAGCAGGCCGGTCAGGCCATCGTGATTGGCCAGCGCGTCCAGCCGCTGCTCGGCAATGAAGGTGGCACGTGCCTGGCGTTCGGAGATGTAGCACCCCACCATGCCCGCCACGTGCGTGGCCAGCACGAACATCAGCGCCTCGGCCAGGGCCGGCCCGGCGGGCAGCACGTTCACTTCGGCCAGCACGAAGGCGGCGCTGATGACCGTGCCATTGAACGTGGCCACCTTGAAGCGCAGCCCGCACAGGAAATAATTGAACAGCAGGAACAGACTGACCCCTTCATACGGGTAGCCGGCTTCGGCGTGGTGCGCGGTCCACACCATGGCCACCAGCGCCAACCCGCTGCACAGCACCATGGCCCCGCCGATGTACTGCTGGTGGCGGCGCCAGGCCGGCAGATAGGTCATCACCACGCCCACCAGCAGCGCCGGCAGCAGCACACCCAGGCGCCAGCGCAGCACCACCTCGCCGATATCCGGCGGCAACCATTGCTGGTCCAGCGCAATGAACAACAGCGAGAAGCAGGCCGCCACCGCACAGGCCCAACGCATCCGCCACAGCACCTGCGCATCGAAGGCGGCGGCAAACCCGGATTCGTCGATCGGTACTGCCGTAACGCGCCTGTCGGTGGTGATCATCGCCGTCCCCATGCGTGGCCGCGCCAGCCTAGCGGCAAGCGGATCAACGCGGCGTGGGCGGCGCCCCACCGGCAATGCGCCGCGTTGCGTCAATTCCCTGTCCCGGCCACGCCGCTAGAATGGGCGGATGAAAGCCCTGCACTCCCTGCTCCTCGCCGCCGCGCTTGCCCCGGCCCTGCTGACCCTGTCCGCGCCCGCCCATGCCTGGGGCGCACAAGGCCACCGTCTGGTGGCTGAAGTGGCCGACACCCGCCTGAACCCCACGGCCCGCGCCGAAGTGGACCGCCTGCTGGCCACCGAGCCGGGCGCCACCCTGGCCAGCATCGCCCCCTGGGCCGACCAGTTACGCGCCAAGGACCCTGGCCTGGGCCGCCGCTCGGCAGGCTGGCATTACGTGAACATCGCCGAAGACGGCTGCCATTACCAAGCCCCCAAGCACTGCAAAAACGGCAACTGCATCGTCGAAGCCCTGAAGGCGCAGAGCACGATCCTGGGCGATCGCAAGCTGACCGACGGCGAACGCCTGCAGGCGCTGAAGTTCGTGGTGCACCTGGTGGGCGACGTGCACCAGCCCATGCACGCCGGCTACGGCCACGACAAGGGCGGCAACGATTTCCAGCTGCAGTTCGGCAACCGCGGTACCAACCTGCATTCGCTGTGGGACAGCGGCATGCTCAACACCCGCAAGCTGGATGACGCCGGTTACCTGCCGGTACTGCGCGCCCTGCCGGCGCCGAAGCTGGCACGCCAGTCCAACCCGCAGCGCGATCCGCAGAGCTGGGCCGAAGCCAGCTGCCGCATCTCCGTGCAACCGGGCGTTTACCCGGCGTCGCACAAGATCGGCGATGAATACACCGCGCGCTACCGTCCGCTGGCCGAGGCGCAGCTGCGGCTGGCCGGTGAGAACCTGGCCCAGCTGCTGAACCGCGTGCTGGGCACACGCTGAGGAGGCCCCATGTCGGTCCAGGTCCAATCCTTCTTCCACCGCGACAGCAACACCTTCAGCTATCTGGTCAGCGATCCGGCCAGTGGCGAGGCCGCGTTGATCGATCCGGTCCTGGATTACGACCCGGACACCGACGCCAGCAGCGACGCGCCCGTGCGCCCGCTGCTGCAGGCCATCGAACAACAGGGCCTGCAACTGCGCTGGCTGCTGGAAACCCACGCCCACGCCGACCACGTGTCGGCCGGGCGGCGGCTGAAGGCGCGCTTCCCGCAGGCCACGCTGGCCATCGGCGAAGGCATCCGCGCGGTCCAGGCCACCTTTGCACCGCGCTATGGCCTGGACGTGCCCGCGCAGGACGCGCACTTCGACCACCTGTTCGCCGATGGCGAGACATTCGCGCTGGGCACGCTGCAGGGGCGCATCATCGCCGTGCCGGGCCACACCAGCGACAGCATCGCCTACCTGATCGGCGATGCCCTGTTCACCGGCGACTCGCTGTTCATGCCCGATGGCGGCACTGCACGCTGCGATTTCCCCGGCGGTGACGCGGCGCAGCTGTACCGTTCGATCCAGCGCCTGCTGGCGCTGCCCGATGCCACCCGCGTGTTCGTCTGCCACGACTACGGCCCGGGTGGGCGCGCGATTGCCAATGAAACCACCATCGGCGCGCAGCGCGCGCACAACATCCACGTGCACGACGGCGTGGATGAGGCCGCATTCGTCAGCGTGCGTGAAGCCCGCGATGCCACCCTGGCCGAACCGAAGCTGATGCAGCCAGCGGTGAAGGCCAACATCCAGGGTGGTGCCTGACGGCGGTGGTCAGGATGCGCCGGGCATGGCCCGGCGCTACCGTTTACGTGCCCGGCACTACCGGCCCTGCGTGCGCACCACGTGCTGGCCCTTGACGATTTCAAAGGTGAAGGCGTACTGCAGCGTGACGGCGACCGCTTCGATGCTTTCGGCGCCCTGGCAGTCACCGCGGTCTTTCGGCACCTTGCCCGCTGCAAAATGGCAGACCGCCGCCGGGGAATACTGCCATTGCGCGACCGCGTCCTGCGCGGCCTGCAGCAGCGGGGCATTCTCCGCGACCGAACCTGCGCTGCATTCGGTGCGGTCGGTCAACGGCATGCTGCGTTCGACCGCGCCCTGTGCATCCACCACCACCTGCAGGCAGACCCTGGTCGGTGGCAACGCGGTGCGTGGATCGCGCTCGCCCACCACCGGGTCCGGTGCGGCATGCAACTGCGGCATCCGGTAGCCCTCGGTCGCGGCCAGCGTGTACGCCTGGACCTGCCCAGCACCACCGGCCGCATCGGGCTGCAGGCGCTGGTGGCCGACGCTCTCGTTGCGGGTATCGACCGTGGTCAGGCGTTCATGACTGGCGCAGCCGGCCACGAGCGCCGCCAGCAGGCACAGGAGCGCGCCCCTCATTTGCGGCTACCGGCCACCTCATCGTCATCCATGGCGAAGGTGATGGGCACCTTCACCGCGGCGGCCACCGGCACGCCGTCCTTCAGCGCAGGCCGGTAGGTCCAGCTGCGCGCGGCGGCCAGAGACACCGCATCAAACACACCCGGATTGGTCGCGCTGAGCACCCGCACATCGCTCAGCTTGCCTTGCGCGTCCACCTCCACCCGCAGCGTGACCACGCCGGTCTGGCCGTTTTCAAACGCCGCACGCGGATAGCTGGGTGGGGGCATCTTGTCGATCTGGATGTCGCGGTCCACGGCAGCCGCTGAGGTGCCGCCCTCGACGCCGCCCCCCTGCTGGGCCCAGGCCAATGCGGCAACGCTCATGCACAGGCCCAACAGCAGCACCTGACCTGCCACCCACGGCAATGCCTTCCGCTTTGACTGCTTCAACATGGCAATACGCTCCTTCAACACAGGTTGGCTACGCCAATGGCAGGCCATCGGGGCAACCGGGTGGACCAGCTGCGCCTTCAGCAGCGTGCTGGCATAGAGACGCCGCTGCGCAGGCTGCGTGGCGACGGTGCGCGCATCGCAGGCCAGTTCCTGGTCGCGCAGGAAACGGCGCGCGGCCCAGGGCAGCAACGGGTGGAACCAGAGAACCGTGCGCGCCAGCAGCAGGCCACCATTGGCCCAGTGATCGCCGTTGCGGCGATGGCTGCGCTCATGCCGCAGGATCAGGGCCTGTTCTTCAGCATCGAACTGCTGATCGAAGTGCGGGCCGACCACGATGCGCGGCTGCCACAGCCCCACCAGCGCAGGCAGACCGGGGTCGGCGCTGGCCTGCCAGCTGCCATCGGCGCGCGCCTGCAGCGTACCCAGCGCCCGCTCGAAACGCCGTTGCGCACGCAGTTCGCGCAGCAGCTGCATGCCGGCGCCCAGCGCCCAGGCCAACGCCAGCAGCCACGGCCACAGCGACCGCTGCGCGGCGGGCCCTTCCACGGTGCCTGGTACCACCTTGAACGGCAGCGTGGGCACGTGCTGCAGCACCGGCAACGCCGGCATGGGCAGCAGCAGCGGCAGCAACCACCAGCTGCGATAGGCCAGTTCCGCGCCGCCCAGCTTCACCAGCACGGGCCGCACGGCGGCAAGCAGAACGACGCCCAGCGCCAGCCACAGGCTGACCTGCCACAGTCCATCGAGCAGCTCATTCATCGTCCATCTCCTGGATCAGCTTCTTCAGTTCGGCGATGTCCTGCGCCGTCAGCTGCCCGCGCTCGCTGAAGTGCGCCACCAACGGTGCCACCCGCCCATCGAACACGCGGCCGATGAACGCCTGGCTCTGCGCTTCCACCCACGCCTGGCGTTGCAGCACGGGCAGGTACAGATAGCGACGGCCATCGCGCTCGGCGGCAATCACGCCCTTGGTCAGCAGGCGGTTCAGCAGGGTCTTGATGGTCGGTTCGGCCCAGTCGCGGTGGGCCAGCGCGGCGACCACATCATCCGCGCTGCGCGGCGACTGCTGCCACAGCACCTCCATCACAACGGCTTCGGCTTCACTGATCGCGCTCATGGTTTACATCCGTAATCGACGATTTGATTACGCGCGTAATCGAACCCGCTGTCAAGCCCCTCGACGTGCGGTTCATCCAGCGGGGGACAGCATCGATTCCACCGCCCACGGAGCCTGCATGAAGCCGCTGCGCAAGAAGGACTACCCCGTCGAGGACGCGCGCCGGTTTCTGGAGCCGGGCCCGATCGTGCTGGTCAGCACGGCCGCGCAGGGCCAGCGCAACCTGATGACGATGGGCTGGCACATGGTGATGGGCTTTTCGCCCTCGCTGGTGGCCACCTACCTGTGGAACGAGAACCACAGCTTCGCCCTGGCCCGGGACAGCGGCGAATGCGTGATCAACGTGCCAGGGGTGGAACTGCTGGATACGGTGGTGGACATCGGCAACTGCAGCGGCCGCGACCTCGACAAGTTCGCCCACTTCGGCCTGGATGCACTGCCAGCGCGCGACGTGGCCGCCCCGCTGGTGGGCCAGTGCCATTCCTGCTTCGAATGCCGTTTGTACGATGACAGCCAGGTAGCGTCGAACAATCTTTTCATCTGGCAGATCGTGCGCGCGCACGTAGCACCGCGACCGAAGCTGCCGCGCACCCTCCACTACCGCGGTGATGGCCAGTTCATGGTGTCCGGCGCCGAAGTCTCGCGTCGACGGCGGTTCAAGCCCGACATGCTGTAATGCCCGCACTCCCCAGCCCGCAGGACCTTGCCGCATGACCGAACACCTGACCGACCTGGACGCCGCCATTGATTGGCTGTTCGCGCGCGTGGACGGGCCGTTGCGGGTGGGTGCGCCGCTGGCGCTGGGCAAGCCGCACCGGCTGCTCAATGCCTTGTACGCACGCGTGGCCAGCGATCCCTCGCGGCCGCTGGAACTGTACACAGCGCTGTCGCTGAACCCGCCCAAGGCGCGGGGCGATGGTCTGGAAGCGCGCTTCATGGCGCCATTCGTGCAGCGTCATTTCGGCGAGGATTTCCCGCGCCTGGCCTATGCCGATGCCATCACCCGCGATGCACTGCCAGCGCATGTGCAGGTGGAAGAGTTCTACATGCAGTCCGGTGCCCTGCTGGGCTCGCGCCAGGCGCAGTCCAGCTACACCAGCCTGAACTACACGCACGCCGCCGATGCCGTGGCGCAGCGCGCGCCGCAGGTGATCGTGCAGAAGGTGGCGATGCGCCCGGATGATCGCCGGCTGTCGTTGTCATGCAACAACGACATCACCCAGGACACACTGGATGCCATTGCCGCACGCGGCCTGCCGCGCCCGTTGCTGATCGCCGAGATCGATCCGCAGCTGCCCTATCTGGGCGGTTCGGCCACGGTGGATGTGTCCTTCTTCGACCTGGTGATCACCCCGCCGCCGCCCTACCCCGCACTGTTCGGCCTGCCGCGGCAGCCGGTGGCCGACGCCGACTACGCCATCGGCCTGTATGCCAGCACCCTGGTACGCGATGGCGGCACGTTGCAGATCGGCATCGGCACCCTGGCCGATGCACTCAGCCACGCGCTGGTGCTGCGCCACACCGACAACGCGCGTTACCGCCGCGTGCTGCATGCGCTGGACCCGCAGCTGGCCAGCCACCCGCTGGTACAGGAAATCGGTGGCCTGGAGCCGTTCGAGGTCGGCCTGTATGGCTGCAGCGAGATGCTCAACGAAGGCTTCCGTCGGCTGGTGCAGACCGGGGTCATCAAGCGCAAGGTGCACGACGATCTGGCCCTGATGCAGCGCATCGAGAACGGCAGCACGCTGTCGATCGACCATGCCACGCTGGCCGCCGAAGGTGAGTTCCTGCACGGCGCGTTCTACCTGGGTTCGCCGGAATTCTATGAATGGCTGCGCACGCTGCCCGAAGACGAATGCCGCGCCATCGGCATGCGCCGCATCAGCGAGATCAACCAGTTGTACGGTGGCAACGAAACGCTGGAGCGCCTGCAGCGCCGCCACGCGCGCTTCTTCAATTCCTGCATGATGGCCACCGCACTGGGCGCCGCCGTGTCCGACGCGCTGGACGATGGGCGCGTGGTCTCCGGCGTGGGTGGTCAGTACAACTTCGTGGCCATGGCCCATGCCTTGCCGGAAGCGCGCAGCATGCTGATGTTCCGCGCCGCGCGCGATGAGAAGGGCCAGCGTGCCTCGAACGTGCGCTGGAACTACGGTCACACCACCATTCCACGGCACCTGCGCGATATCTATCTGAACGAGTACGGCATTGCCGATCTGCGCGGGTTGACCGACGCGGACTGCGTGCAGGCCATGACCGCGATCACCGAGGCACCGTTCCAGGAGGGTCTGCTGCAGCAGGCGCACGCCGCGCGCAAGCTGCGCACAGCGCAGCAACCGGATCCGCAGCGCCTGCAACGCAACACACCGGCGGCGCTGGCCGCGGCATTGGCGCCGTTCCGCAGCGATGGCACCCTGCCCGACTACCCGCTGGGCAGCGACTTCAACGAGATCGAACAGGTGCTGGTGAAGGCACTGGGGTGGTTGAAGGCCAACACGCAGACTCGCGGCGCGACCCTGCGCACGGCGTGGGCTGCGCTGCGCCAGCCCGTCGGTGACGGCGATGCGGTGTATCTGCAGCGCATGGGCCTGCAGGCGCCGAAGGATTTTGGCGAACGATTGAACGCGCGGCTGCTGAGGCTGGCGTTGGCGCGCACCGCGTAATCGCGCTCATGGTGGCGCCGGGCCATGCCGGGCGGACAAGCATCAGTGCCAACCAAGGTTGGCACCTACCAGAGCACGACGGTTGGCACCTACCAGAGCGGCGCAGCGTGGCGACACGCTATGCTGTGCCGATGAACGACGATTCCCGATACCTGCACGACCTGCAACAGCGCCAGGCCGCAGGCGAAGACCTGCGCTACCTGTGTTTCTGGGGCCACCAGCCGCCGCGCAGCGGTGTGTCTGCGTCCTGCTTCAGCCAGTGGTACGACGCCGGCTTCGACATCGATGGCGTGCACTACCGCACCGCCGAGCACTACATGATGGCCGGCAAGGCGCGCCTGTTCGGCGCCAGCGCGCTGCTCGACAAGATCATCGCCAGCGCCACGCCGGACAAGGCCAAGGCGCTGGGCCGCCAGATCGAAGGCTTCGATGAAGCGCGCTGGATACAGGCACGCTACGACCTGGTGGTGGCCGGCAACCGTGCCAAGTTCAGCCAGAACCCGGAACTGGGCGCCTTCCTGCGTGCCACTGCGGGCTGGGTGCTGGTGGAAGCCAGCCCGGTGGACTTCATCTGGGGCATTGGCCTGGCCAAGGACCACGCCGACGCGCACAACCCGGCGCAGTGGCGCGGATTGAACCTGCTGGGGTTTGCGCTGATGGATGTGCGCGAGGCGATGTAGCGCTCATCCACGCATGGCGTGGATCTACTGCTGGCGGTTCAGGGCATCGGGGAAATCGAGACGCGCGATCGCCGGATGTTCCCGATGCTCTGCCTGCCAGAGGTCGCAGAACGAGAAAGGCCGGCTTGCGCCGGCCTTTCCCTTTCCTGCTTCGCGAGGCCGCTTACAGCGCCTTGGCCGCTTCCACCACGTGCGTGGCGGTGATGCCGAAGTGCTGGTACAGCTTGTCGGCCGGGGCCGAGGCGCCGAAGGTGTCGATGCCGATCACCGCACCGTCCAGGCCGACGAACTGGCGCCAGAAACCGGTCACGCCGGCTTCCACCGCCACGCGCTTGCGCACGGCGTTGGGCAGCACCGACTCACGGTAGGCCGCATCCTGGCGCAGGAACACGTCGGTGGACGGCATGGAAACCACGCGGGTCTTCAGGCCGGCGGCATCCAGCTGGGCCTTGGCTTCGGTGGCCAGCGACACTTCCGAACCGGTGGCGATCAGGATCACGTCCGGGGTGCCGGCGGCATCGGCCAGCACGTAGCCGCCGCGTTCGATCTGTGCGATCTGCTCGGCGTTGCGCGGCTGGTGCGGCAGGTTCTGGCGGCTGAACACCAGGCAGCTCGGACCGTCCTGACGGGTGATCGCGGCCTTCCAGCTAACCGCCGATTCCACCGCATCGCACGGACGCCACACATCGTTGTTCGGGATGTAGCGCAGCGAGGCCAGGTGTTCCACCGGCTGGTGGGTCGGGCCGTCTTCGCCCAGGCCGATCGAGTCGTGGGTATAGACGTGGATGGCATGGGCCGGGATCAGCGCGCTCATGCGCACACCGTTGCGGGCGTAGTCGCTGAACACCAGGAAGGTGGCGTCGAACGGAATGAAGCCGCCGTGCAGGGCCAGGCCATTGGCAATGGCGGTCATGCCGAACTCGCGCACGCCGTAGTACACGTAGTTGGCGTTGGCGTCGTCGCTGGCGACCGACTTGCTGCCCTTCCACAGGGTCAGGTTGGAGTGCGCCAGGTCAGCCGAACCGCCGACGATCTCCGGCAGCAGCGGGGCGAAGGCTTCGATGGCCAGCTGCGAGGCCTTGCGCGAAGCGATCGTCGGGCCTTCGGCGGCCACCTGGGCGATGTAGGCATCGGCCTTGGCGACGAAATCGGCCGGCAGTTCACCATGCGAACGGCGGGTCAGTTCGGCGGCTTCGGCCGGGAACTGCGCGGCGTACTTGTCGAACTGCTGTTCCCATTCGGCCTGGCGCAGGGTGCCGGTACCGCCAGCACGCCAGCCGGCGTAGATTTCTTCGGGAATCTCGAAGGGGCCGTAGTTCCAGCCCAGCTGCTTGCGGGTGGCTTCCAGTTCGTCCTTGCCCAGCGGCGCGCCGTGGCTGGATTCCTTGCCGGCCTTGTTGGGCGAACCGAAACCGATGGTGGTGCGGCAGCAGATCAGGGTCGGCTTGTCGTCCTGCGACAGGGCCGCTTCGATGCCGGCCTTGATGCTTTCCGGATCGTGGCCATCGACATCGCGCACCACGTTCCAGCCGTAGGCCTCGAAACGCTCGGGGGTGTTGTCGGTGAACCAGCCTTCGACGTTGCCGTCGATGGAGATGTGGTTGTTGTCCCAGAAGCAGACCAGCTTGTGCAGGCCCCAGGTGCCGGCCAGCGAAGCGGCTTCATGCGACACGCCTTCCATCAGGCAGCCATCGCCCATGAACACCCAGGTGCGGTGATCGACGATTTCCAGCTCCGGGCGGTTGAAGCGCTGTGCCAGCAGCTTCTCGGCCAGGGCGAAGCCCACGGCGTTGGCGAAACCCTGGCCCAGCGGGCCGGTGGTGGTTTCCACGCCCGGGGTCTCGTGGCGTTCCGGGTGGCCGGCGGTGTGGCTGCCGAGCTGGCGGAACTGCTTGAGCTGTTCGATCGGCAGGTCGTACCCGCTCAGGTGCAGCAGGGCGTACTGCAGCATCGAGCCGTGGCCGTTGGACAGCACGAAGCGGTCACGGTTGAACCACTGGGGGTTGTTCGGGTTGTGCCGGAGATAGTCGTTCCAGAGGACTTCGGCGATATCGGCCATGCCCATGGGCATGCCGGGATGGCCGGACTTTGCGGTTTCAACCGCATCGGCGGCAAGGAAGCGGATGGCGTTGGCCAACTGGCGACGGGTAGGCTGCGTCATGGTTCTGTCGGAATCGGGAGGCGGCCGCGGACGTGCGGGCCCCCCATTGTCCCACAGACCCGGGGCCGGGTTCAGGCGTAGGGCCAGATCCCTTGCCAGTGAAAGGGATCTGGCCCCGCCAACCGCTTACTTCGGCGCGGCGGCCTCGATCACGGCGCACATCGACTTCTTCTGGAAGTCCTCGCCGGTGGCGTAGGTGGCCGGGGTGGTCTTGGTCACGGTGATCTTGGACCCCTTGCCCTCGGCCTCGATCAGCACGTTCCACGGCAGGGTGGTCTGGCCGCCATTGAACTGGACGTTCTGCTCCATGGTGAGCATGCCCAGGTCCTTGTCCACGGTGGCCACCTTCAGGCCCGACTTCACGCCCTCGATCTGGATGCGCTTGAGCGCGTCAGCCGGAGTCGCGTTGGGCACCACATCCCAGGTCGTGAAGGTACGCCCGGCGAAGAAGCTGCCGGTCTTGGTGTAGTTGGTTTCACAGGCCTTCTGGGCGCTGGCATCGAAGGCCAGCAGGCCCAGAGCGGCGACCATCACGTACGAAATCCTCATTTCTGCTCCCGTTCGCACGGCGCCAATCCCGACGCCTTCCATGCGTCGGGATAGTATCCATGGCATTCAGGGGGCGTTCAATCGCGCGACGCAGCCGGCTCCGGGCCGTCGTGCGCTTCGCCCTTGGCCACCAGGGTGGTCAGGGCCAGGTCGCCGGTCACGTTCAGGGCGGTACGGCACATGTCCAGGAAGTGGTTCACGCCCAGGATCAGGCCGATGCCCAGCGGGTTCACCCCGACCATGGCACAGATCATGGCGACCACCGGCAGCGAGCCCGACGGCACGCCCGCCGTACCGATACCGCCGAGGATGCACACGGCCATGACCATGATCTGCTGGCCGATGCTCAGGTCCACGCCGAAGAACTGGGCCAGGAAGATCACCGTCACGCCCTCGAACAGCGCGGTGCCGTTCTGGTTGGCGGTGGCACCCACGGTCAGCACGAAGCGCGACACGCGCTGCGGCAGGCCCATCTGGTCGGCCACGCGCAGGGCGGTGGGCAGGGTCGCGTTGCTGGAGGCGGTGGAGAACGCCATCACCGTCGCTTCCTGCGTATCGCGGAAGAACGACAGCGGCGAACGCCCCGACAGCCACACGGCGGTGCCGTAGGTCACCACCATGTGCAGGCCCAGGGCCAGTACCACCACGCCCACGTAGGCGCCCAGGCGGATGATCAGCTCGAAGCCGAACAGTGCGGCCAGGTTGAACATGAAGCAGGCCACCGCGTACGGGGCCAGGCGGATGACCAGGTTGATCAGGGTCATCGAGATTTCAAACACGCCTTCGATGGCGCGGCGCAGCGGCGCGACCTTCTCATCGTCGGTCAGCACCATGCCGATGCCGAACATCAGCGCGAAGAACATCAGCGACAGGATGGCGCCGTTGTCCGATGCAGCCTGCAGCACGTTGCTGGGCACGATCGACAGCAGCATGTCCATGCCCTTGGGCGTGCCATGGATGCCGGCGACGATCTCCTTGCTGCGCTCGGCGTTTTCCGAAAGCATCAGCGCGGCGGTCTGCGGATCCACGCCGGCGCCGGGCTTGAGCACGTTCACCAGTACCAGGCCGATGCCCACGGCAATACCGGACAGCAGCACGGTATAGGCCAGGGTCTTCCAGCCGATGCGGCCGAGGGCGCGGATATCGCCCATTTCCGACACACCCATGATGAGTGCCGAGAAGATCAGCGGCACGATCAGCATGAAGATCAGGTTGAGGAACAGGCCCGAGGCGGGCGTGGTGATGTAGTCCATCACCCACTTGGCGCCGGTCTGCAAGCCTTCCACGCTGCCACCCAGGGCGTGCACGACCAGTCCCAGGACCAGGCCGATCGCGAAGCCGATGCCCATCTTCCAGTGCAGGGGCAACTTCTTCTTGCCGGCAGCAGCTGCTGTCATATGCGGGTTCCTCGAAAAATGAATCTACTCTAACAAAGCGCGCAGGCCGCGCTGGTTCAGGGTCGCCGCGTGGGGTACAGCGGCGCCAGTCCAGTGTCGTCGGCGGCCTGCGTAGCCGACCAGTGCGGTCCGTCACGGAAGGCCACCCGCAGTCGCGCCCGCAGCGCCGTCAGTTCACCCTGGCCCCCCCAGCGCGCCTGCTGCAGGTCGAGCAGCACCTGGCGCTGTTCGGCATCGGCCAGGCGTTCGATCACCTGTTCCAACCGATCGACCCCGGCCATGGCGCACAGCTGCGCCTGCACCTGGTCGAAGCCATCGGCGTCCAGGGCACGGCGCAGGTCGGCCGTACTGCCCCCGCCGCGGCGCGGCGTGGAGGCAACCGTGGCCGCCGCCACACCGGCAGGTGCCTGCACCGAGCGCCCACGGCGCCAGCCCCACAGCAGGGTCAGCAGCCACAGCAGCACCAGCCCCACCACGGCGGCCATCCACGGCCAGGCCGGCAGCGCGCGCGCCGTGGCGGCCAGCGCCGTCGGTGCGGCCGGGGCCGCGTCCTGGCCCGGCAGGGCCGATTGCGTATCAATCGGTTGTGGAGCCGGCACCCCGCCGCGCCCGGCCGTGACCGTCAGGCGCAGTTCGGGCAGGCGTGCCTGCTGCGCACTGCCACTGTCTACGTTCCACCAGGCCAGCGTGGGGCCGGGCACCACCAGCTCGCCCGGCGTGCGCGGCACGATCGAATAGCGGCGGGTGATCTTCAGCCGCGGCGTACTGCCGGTGAAGGTTTCATCGTACTGCGCCGGTTCGGCGAACACCTGCGCCGCATTGCCCAGGTCGGGCACCGGCAGATCGGTGAACTGCGCGCGGGTGGCGCCGTTGGCCACGGCTTCGACCACCACGGTGGCGGCCTCACCGGTACGCGCGGTAGTGGGCGCGCTGGTGTAGCGCAGCTGCAGGCCATGCAGCGGCAGCCAGGGCTGTGGAGCCTGCGCCGGTTGTTCGCGCACCTGCAGGGTGCGTTCGGGCGCAGCGGCATTCATGCGGCCATCGCCGCCATTGCCGAAGAAATCGTCGAAGAACCCGCCGGCACTGCGGCCGCTGAAGCGTGCACCAGGCAACCGCAGCGCGCCGCTGCGCTCGGGAATGAGCAGGAAGCGCCGTTCCACCACGTTGTAGCGGCGGCCATTGATCTGGCGCACGTCGGTGCGGTCCTCGCCCACCCGCTGCAGCGAGGCGCCCTGCGGGGTGTCGAGCACCAGTTCGCCCGAAGCCAGCTGCGAAGCGAAGTACAGCCGCACCACCACGCCCACGCTCTGCTGCACGTATGGCGTGTCGTCGTCCACCTCGGTTTCGACGAAGGCTGCGGCATTGCTCTGCGCGGTGGCGACTGCGGCGGCATTCACCTGCAGGGTGAGCGGCACGGTGCGTGCGCCGCCCACCTGTAGCGAGGGCACCTGCAGCACGCCGGTGCGGCGCGGGGTGAGCAGCACCGTGTACACGTCGCGCCGCTGCATGCCGCCATTGCTCCACTGCACCTGGCGGCTGCTGCTCTGTGCGCCCAATGCGAAATCGACGTTCAGCGGCGTGTAGTCGGGCGCGCCCTGGTCGGTTTCCACATTCAGCGTGACCGATTCGCCAGCGGCGATGGTGTCCGGTTCCAGCCACGCGCGGGTCTGTGCCATCGCCGCCAGCGGCAGCCACAACAGCCACAGGGCCAGCGCCGGCAACGCCCACCGTTGATGCCTGCGCTTCATCGCCCTTCCCTCTTTCTGCGTTCGTTTTCCAGCTGGAACTTGGTGCGCAGCAGCGCCCCCGGATCGTCGGGAACGCGGCGCATCCAGGCCTCGACGGCCTGTTGTTCCTCGCGTTGCTGCGGGGTGCGGCCATCGCCGCGGGCGGCGACCTTGCCTTCTTCGCCGGCGCGCTGCGCCTGCTGCAGGGATTGCTGCATGCGCTGGCGCTGCTGTGCATCGGCCTGTGCCTGCGCCTTGGCGTCGGCGGACTGGGGTTGCTGGGGTGCCTGCTGCGAATCGCCCGCGCCGGGATCGCCCTGCTTCGGGTCGGATCTGCCGTCCTGTGCGGGCTGCGGCTGAGCTTGCTGACCTTGCTGACCTTGCTGACCTTGCTGGCCTTGCTGGCCCTGCGAAGGCTTGGACGGCTGCGACGGGTTCTGCGGCTTGGGCGGCTGCTTGCCCTGCCCGTCCTTGCTGCCCGCTGGCGGCTTGCGCTTGCGTGCGGCATCCACCACCGCGCGGTTGGCAACCGCATCGGCCATGCCGGGGTGCTTGGCCAGTGCCCGGTCATAGGCGGCAATGGCACCGTCGTAGTCACCCTGACGGGCCAGTGCATTGCCCAGGTTGTACCAGCCCGCATCGCTGTCGATGCCCTCGAACTTCTGTTGGGCTGCGGCGAAATCGCCGTTGCGATAGGCCTGCACGCCCTCGGCCAGCCGCGCATGCGCGCGCTGGTCGCTGCGTTGCCAGAGGGTGCCCTGCTCTGCAGTGGCGGGCCCGTTCCGCGGCGCGGCCTGCACCTGCCCGGTCAGCGGCAGCAGCCCGACGGCCAGCACGGCGGCCAGCAACGCGCGGCGACGGAACGCGAGCAGCGCCAGCAGCAGGACGGGCGGCAACAGCCAGTAGCCTTCGTCCTGCCACTGCCGGGTCTGGCCTGGGCGGCTCTGCGCCTGGCCGTCGCTGCCATCCAGTACATCCAGCGCCTGCAGGTCGCGATCATCGGCGGCAATGCGCTGGTAGCGGCCGCCACCGGCCGTGGCAACGGCACGCAATCCGGTTTCCTCCAGCGCGGCCTGTGCGATCTGGCCGCTACCATCGCGGTACGCCGCACCACCCGGTGTGCCCAGCCCCAGCACCGACACCCGCAGTCCGAGTGCACGGGCCTGCGCGGCCGCCAGCGCAGCTTCGCCATTGGCCTGGTCGCTGATCAGCAGGATGCCGCCGCGCAGCGCGCCGGTCTGCCGCAGCAACTGGGTGGCCCAGTCAATGCCACGGTCCGCACGCTGGCCGTCGCGCGGCATCACGTCCGGCGCCAATGCATCCAGGTACAGCGCGACGTTGGCCACGTCATCGGTGAGCGGGGCCACCGTATAGGCATCCTCGGCGTACACCACCAGCCCCACCTGGCCGCCCTGTCGTTCCCGCAGCAGCGCGCCGATCTTGGCCCGTGCCTGCAGCAGACGCGACGGTGGCAGATCGGTCGCGGTGATGCGGCTGGACAGATCCAGCACCACGACCAGCGGTGCGCTGGACTGGAACACCGGTTGCGCCTGTTGTCGCCAACTGGGCCCGGCCAGCGCCAGCACCGCCAGCGTCCAGCCCAGCGCGATGGCCCACGGCAATTGCAGGCGCCTGCGCCCTTCGGCGGCCATCAGGTGCGACAGCAGATGCGCATCCACGGCCTGCCGCCAGCCCTCGCTGCGGCGTTGCCGCCAGAGCGAGAGCGCGATGATCAGCGGCAGGGCCAGCAGCGCCCACAGCCAATCAGGCCGCAGGAAATGCAGTGCGTTCCAGTCCAGCGCGGGCAGTGACAACGCCATCATCGGCGGCGCTCCGGCCACAGCCAGGCCAGTGCGCCCAACAGCAGGGCCAGCGCCAGCGGCCAGGCATAGCGTTCATCGCGCGGGCGGGTGCTGGGCCCCCTGCCGGCCACCGGCTCCAGGCGGTCCAGTTCGGCATAGATGCCCACCAGTTCGTCGGTGTCGCGTGCACGGAAGAAGCGGCCACCGGTCTGTTCGGCAATCCGCCGCAGCGTGGCCTCATCCACCGGGTCGCGGTCGGCGGCGATGGGCATGCCGAACAGGCGCATGCTGCCGTCGCCGCCGAAGGCCACGGTGTGCACGCGCACGCCTTCGGCCTTTGCCAGTTCGGCGGCGCGCAGGGGCTCCAGCACACCGGCATTGCTGACACCATCGGTCAGCAGGATCAGCACGCGCTGGCCTTCCGGCTGCGCGCGCAGCCGTTTGACGGCCAGTGCGATGGCATCGCCGATGGCCGTTTCACGGCCCGCCAGGCCCACCACGCTGTCGCGCAGCTGATCACGCACGCTGGCCAGGTCGGCGGTGATCGGCGTGAGTGTGTAGGCACGGTCGCCGAACACCAGCAGGCCCACGCGATCGCCGGCACGCCGGTCAAGGAAATCGGCCAGCACGGCCTTGGCCGCGGTGAGTCGCTCGACCGCCTGCGGGCCCAGCACCATGTCCGGTTCGCTCATGCTGCCGGACACGTCCATCGCCAGCATCATCTGCCGCCCCTGCTGCGGTGGCGTGATCGCTTCGCCCAGTTGCTGCGGCCGCGCCATGGCCACGCACAGCGCGGCCCAGCCCAACCACAGCAGCACGGTGCGCAGCCACGACGCATCCACGCGCCCACCACCGGCCAGGGCCTGCAGTTCGGCGGCGGCATAGGGCACGCGCAGTGCCGCACCGGCAACGGCGCGGCGGGGCCAGAACCGCATCAGCAGCGGCAACGGCAGGGCCAGCAGTGCCAGTGGCCACGCCAGTTGCAGGTCCGGCCAGGGCCAGTAAGCGGCCAGCAGGTTCATCGGCGCCGCTCCTGCAGCAGCTGCAGATAGCGTTGGCGCGCCCAGGTGCGCACGGCGTCCAGTTGCGCCGTCTCTACCTGCGGCCGATACGGTCCTTCGGCCAGCAGGCGGCGCTGCGCGTCGGGCAAGGCGTTCTGCGGGTCAATGCGCGCCCACCAGGCCGCGTCGTGCAGCGCCTCGCTGCCGGGCTGGGCCTGGCGTGCGGCGCGGCGCAGCAGGCTGGCGATCAGCGCCAGTTCGGCCGGTCCGCTGCCCGCGTCCCGCAGCTCCTGGTCGAAGCCGCGCAACCAGCGCTGGCGACGATGGCGGCGCCTGACCCCGATCACCACGATGACAGCCAGCACCAGCACCACCGCAGCCATCACCATCAGCCACCCCGGTGCGGGCGGCCACCAGGCCGGTGCCGGTGGCAGCGCGACGTCACGCAGCGGCAACGCGGCGCTCATGCCGGCACCTCGGTGACCGCCGGCGCCAACCAGGCATCACTGGCGGCATCGGTGGAAAGCAGTTGTACATCAATGCGCCGCGCGGCCAGTTGCCGCTGCAGGGCTTCCACCGGTTCAACGAAATGCGCGCGCCAGTGCGCCTGCACCTCCCTGCGGCGCAGGTCCAGGCTGACCCGCTGCTGTGCCGCCAGGAACTGCAGCGCGGCCGACGGCGGCTGCGATTCCAGCGGATCCACCAGCAGCAGCAAGGTCACGTCATGGTGCTGGGCAAGCGCACCCCAGCGTGCGAGCGCAATGCGCAGGGCCTGCTGCGGATCGGCCAGCACCAGCAACCGCGCACCCGGACGCAGCACGCGGCTGGCGTGATCGAGCGCGCGCTCCAGGCCCAGATCATCGGCAGGCGGCTGCGCATACCAGCGAGTGAGTGCGTCCAGCACCCGCAGTACACCGCGCGGCCCACCGGCCGGCGCCACGGGTGGCTCGCGGTCGCTGCCACGTAACGCGCCGATGCGGTCGCCGCGACGCTGTGCGGACCACGCCGCAATGGCGCCGGCGCGGGCGGCCTGCACCGACTTGAAGCGCACGCGCGTGCCGAAGTACAGCGCCGGTGCGGTATCGGCCACGATCAGCGTGACCCGTTCGCGCTCGGCCTGGAACAGTTTCGTATGCGCGCGACCGCTGCGGGCGGTCACACGCCAGTCGATATGGCGCGCATCATCGCCGGGCACGTACTCGCGCGATTCTGCGTATTCCATGCCACGGCCACGCAGCGGTGACGGCGCCTGCCCGGCAAGGCCGGTGCGGCCACGACGGGGTGCGGGTGGGCGCTGCGCCAGACCGCGCAGCGCCACCAGCTCGGCCAACTGCGGTCGCAGGCCGTCACCGGCACTGGGCGTGGAGGGATCGGACATGCGCAGGCTCAGGGCGCCGGCACGCGGGCCAGCAGTTCCTGCACCAGGCGTTCGCCATCCCAGCCTTCAGCGGTGGCTTCGTAGCTGGGCAGCACGCGATGGCGCAGCACGTCGGCGGCCACCGCGCGCACGTCGTCAGGGGTGACGAAATCGCGGCCGGCCAACCAGGCGCGTGCGCGTGCGCAGCGTTCCAGGGCGATGGATCCGCGCGGACTGGCGCCCCAGGCGATGCGACGGCCCAGCGCGGGGTCGTAGCGGCTTGGATCGCGCGAAGCCAGCACCAGTTCCACCAGGTAGCGTTCCAGCGCCGGCGCCATGTGCAGGTCGAGCACCTGCCGCCGTGCATCGAACACGTCCTGCATCGGCAGCTTGTCCGGCGCCGGCGGCGCTTCACCCAGCGCGCCGCGAGCACGTTCGCGGGCCAGCCGCAGGATCTCCGCTTCGGCGGCCTGGTCGGGGTAACCGATGCGCACGTGCATCAGGAAACGGTCCAGCTGTGCTTCCGGCAGCGGGAAGGTGCCTTCCTGCTCGATCGGGTTCTGCGTGGCCATGACCAGGAACAGCGATGGCAGTGCATACGTATGGCGGCCCACCGTTACCTGGCGTTCGCCCATGGCTTCCAGCAGCGCCGACTGCACCTTGGCCGGGGCACGGTTGATCTCGTCGGCCAACAGGATGGGATGGAAGATCGGGCCGGGCACGAACTCGAAGCGGCCTTCCTGCGGGCGCCAGATCTCGGTACCGGTCAGGTCGGCCGGCAACAGATCGGGGGTGAACTGCACGCGGGCGAATTCGGTTTCCAGGCGCGCGGCCAAGGCGCGGATGGCGGTGGTCTTGGCCAGGCCAGGCGCACCTTCCACCAGCAGATGGCCATCGGCCAGCAGGGCAATCAGCAGGCGCTCGACCAGCGCGGCCTGGCCGACGATCTCGGCCGACAGGGCATCGCGCAGCGTGGCAAAGCCCGCATGCAGCCGCGACGTGGCCGGCGCGGGCGGCGGGGAGACGGTTTCGGGCATCGGCGGTGGCAGGTTCATGGGGGCCTTTGACCGGCGCAGGACGGCACGGGTTCCCCACATCATCGCAGGCTGGTCCGGGGATTGGATCAAGGATGGATGAATGGCCATCCACGCAGGGCACGGTTCTACAACGAAAAGGGGCCGCACGTGGCGGCCCCTCGCGTACATCCAGTGGCGCCGATCAGCTGCGCTTGGCCACGCGCAGCACCTTCGGGGTCACGAACACCAGCAGTTCCGCCTTGTCCTTGTTGCGGCCGCGCTTCTTGAACAGATTGCCCAGGAACGGCACGTCGCCCAGGAACGGCACCTTGCTGACGCTGTTGCGGTCGGTGAACTCGTACACGCCACCGATCACCACGGTCTGGCCATCTTCCACCAGCACGGCGGTGTTGACCTCGCGACGGTTGATGTTCGGCACCTGGCCGTAGCCTTCCAGCACGATGTAGCTCTCGACCTCGTCCTTCTTCACCGCCATGTTCAGGAACACGCGGTTGTCGTCGGTGATGGTCGGGGTGACCTTCAGCTCCAGCACCACTTCCTTGAACTGCACGTTCGGCGTGGCCGCGGCACCGGTGCCACCACCACTGATGGTGACGTAGCCGATTTCCTTACCCTGCTTGATCAGCGCTTCGCGCTGGTTGGTGGTCACCACGCGCGGGTTGGAGATCACTTCACCACGCGACTCTTCCTGCATGGCCGACAGCTCCACGTCCAGCAGGTAGCCGGCGTTGAGGATCGACAGGGCCAGCGAGCCGGGGTTGCTGGTGGAGGCCACCGGCAGGTTCCAGTTCAGGCCACGGGTGATGGCCGAGCTGATCGGCACCGGTGCCGGGCCGACACGGCCGCCGGCGATCCAGTCGCGCTCGGCCTTGGCATTGGTGGCATTGGCGTCGACCTGCGAATTGCGGGTCGCCAGGTTCGAATCCAGATCTCCACTGAAGTACACGTTGTCACGGCTGCCGCTGATGCCGAACTTCGCACCCAGTTCGCGGGCGAAGGTATCGGTGGCGATGACGATGCGGCTTTCGATCAGCACCTGGTCGACCGGGCGGTCGATCACCCCAATCAGCTCACGCATGCGCGCGATCTTCTTCGGAATGTCGCTGATCATCAGCGTATTGGTGCGCTCATCGGCCACGATGCGGCCGCGCGAGGAGAGGAAACCGCTCTCTTCCTGCGACGACGAACCACTGCCACCGCCCCCCTGGCCACCGCTGCCGCCGCCGCCGATGCCCTTGGCTTCGGTCAGCGCTTTGAAGATCTGCGTGGCGCTGTGGTAGTTGATCTGCACGTAATCGGTCACCAGGTCTTCGCGGTTCTCGATCGCAATGCGCGCGTCTTCCTTTTCCTGCTCGAACTTGGCCAGTTCGGCCTGCGGCGCCACCCAGATCACGCTGCCGTCGCGGCGCTTGTCCAGGCCCTTGGCGCGCAGCACGATGTCCAGTGCCTGGTCCCACGGCACATTGACCAGGCGCAGGGTCACGTTGCCCTGCACCGAATCGGAGGCCACCACGTTCAGGTTGGATTCTTCGGCGATCAACTGCAGCACGGTGCGCACCGGCACGTCCTGGAAGTTGAAGGTGACCGGCTTGCCGCTGTAGCCGCGCTGCGGAACGCCCTTGGCCGCCTGGCTGACGCTGCCGGCGGTGACCGCACCCACTGCGGCCGGCGCCTTGCGCGGGGTGATCTCCACCACGTACTCGTTGCCGCTCTGGTAAGCCAGCGATTCGACCGCACCGCCGGTGCTGAGCACCAGCTGGGTGCCGGCGCCGGACGGCTTGGCATCAATGCGCTGCACCGGCGTGGCGAAGTCGGTCACGTTCATCGGCTTCTGCAGGTTCGCCGGCAGCCGCGCGTTGCCCACATCCACGATCACGCTGTTGTCCTGCGTGCGCAGATCCGGGATGGCGCCCTGGCCGTCGAACTGGACGATCAGTCGGCCGCTGCCGTCATCGCCGCGCTTGAAGTCGATGCGCGACACCGCCAGGCTGGCCGGCGCGGTGGCCGACGCAGCAACGGTGGTGGTGGCCGGCTTTTCTGCCGGTGCGGCAGCCAGCGCCGGAGCGCAGGCCAGCATCAACGCGACTCCCAGCGCGCTGATGCGGTTCAAGGTAGAGCGCCGGATGGGTCGCAGCCCCTTGGCTTGGTGAAAAGTCATCGTGCTATCCCCAGTAAACGATCATTGATCTTCCAGCGCGAGCGTAGCCGGACGTTCCAGCCAGCCACCCGCGCCATCCGGCACCAGTTCGATCAGCTCCACGCGGTCTTCGAAGACCGCGGTGACCCGCCCGTCGCTCTGCCCCAGGTAGCCCCCCGGGCGCACCCGGTAGGTCACCTTGTCCGGCCCCATCACCAGCGCGACGGTCCCGCCGCCGGTGCCGATGGTGCCGACCATGTCCAGTGCATCCAGCGGGTACCCTTCCAGCGGTTCCTTGCGCCGGTTCGGGTCCGGGCGCAATCCGCCAGTCCCCTGCTGCGGATTGGTCCAGGCATCGGTGAACGGATCGCGCATGCCCTGCGCGGAATACTCGAAGGTCTCGAACTGCTGCATGACGGGCAGCGGCTCCAGCGGCTGCGCCGGGCGTGCGCGTTCGCTCTCGACCCACTTTTCAAGGTTGGGGGCATCGCCCGGCGTGCTGGTCACACCGCGGCCGCATGCGGCCAGCAGCAGTACCGCCATCGCCATGCCACCGCGTGCAATGAAGGAACGGATCACTTCTGCGCCTCCTTGCCTGCTTCGCCTGCTTCAGCCTTCTGCTGTTCCGCCACCTCGGTTTCATCCAGGTAACGGTAGGTCTTGACCGTACCGGACAGCACCAGCGCGCCGGCGCGGATGTTGCCGTTGGTCTTGTCGGCCGGTTTCAGGTTGATGTCGTGCATGGTCAGGATGACCACGCGCGGCAGCGAGGCCACGCCGCTGACGAACGCACCAAACTGGTGGTAGCTGCCCACCATGCTCAGCTTGATCGGCTTTTCGGCGTAGAACTCCTTGATCTGCTCTTCTTCCGGCTCGAACAGCTGGTTGGCCAGGCCGCTGGACAACGCGGTCTGCGAGATGTCGATGATCAGGTCGGGCATCTCGGTCTTGCTGGGCAGCTGGCGCAGCATCTGCTGCAGCACCTGTTCCATCTGTGCCAGCTGCTGCTTCAGCGGCTCCAGGTTGACCGCACGCTCCTGTTCCTTGGTGAACTCCTGGCGCAGGGTCGTTTCCTGGCTTTCCAGGGTCTGCAGCTCTTCGCGCTTGTCGCTGACCAGCAGCATCCACAGCACGAAGATGATGACCAGGGCGATCAGCGAGCAGAAGACAATCTTGGCGTTGCGCGGCCAGTTGCCGATGTCGTTGAAATCCAGGTTCTTCAGTTCGACTTTCTTGCTCATGCGCGGTCCCCCTGCGGCAGGGCATGGAAGGCCTGCGGCGGCTGGGCCAGGCGGCTACCCTCGGTCTTCGGCGCGGCCGGTTGTGCCGGTTGCGCTGCGGGGGTGGCCGGTGCGGCCGGTGCCTGCGGTGCCGGTGCCGGGGCATTGCCCGGGGCCGGTGCAGTGGCCGGAGCCGGCGCGGCGCCCGGTGCTGCCGGTGCCGCGGCATCCGGGCCCGCACTCAGCGGCGCCACGGTCGGCGCGGCCGGTGCACCCGTTGCCACGCTGCCGTCGGCGTTCAGGCCCGGCGTGGTCGACTCCTCGCTCTGCGCCGGCAGCTTCACCGTCACCTTGAACACGTACGGCAGCGCCTTGATGTCAGCCACCGGGCCCACCGGTGCGGCTTCCTTGTCTTTCTCCGGCTCGCTGGCCTTGATGATCGACAGTTCCGGGTTGGTCATCCAGCCGGACACTTCCAGGTTGCGCATGTAGGTGGACACGCGCGCGTTGGACTGCGTGCGGCCTTCCAGGGTGAGGGTGTCGCCATCCTGCTGCAGGGCGGTCAGCACCACACCATCGGGGATGGTGCGCACCAGCGCATCGAACAGATGCACCATCTGCGAGCGCTTGGCCTGCAGCTGTTCGATCACCGCCTTGCGGGCCAGCAGACGGTTCTTCTGCTCGTCCAGGCGGTCGATCTCGGCGTTCTGCGCCTTCACCTTGGTGATTTCGGCCTGCAGGTACGCGTTGCGGTCCATCTGGCCGCTCACCTGCATGTCGTAGTAGAACCAGACCAGCAACGAAAGCAGCACGCCGCCGAGTGCGGCCATGCCCAGCATGACCCCGAACTCGCGCTGGCGTTGCTTGCGCCGCTCGGCGCGCCAGGGCAATAGATTGATGCGTGCCATCAGTCGAAGCTCCTCAGTGCCAGACCGGTGGCGATCATCAGCGCCGGGGCATCCTGGGCCAGCGCCTGGGCCTGCACCTTCGGGCCCAGGGTCATCTGTGCCAGCGGGTTGGCGACCACGGTCGGCACACCCAGCTGTTCTTCGACCATTTCCGGCAGGCCCGCCAGCGCCGCGCAACCGCCGGCCAGCACGATGTGATCAACCCGGTTGAATTCGCTGCCCGCGTAGAAGAACTGCAGCAGGCGGCTGATCTGCTGCACCGTGGCTTCCTTGAACGGTTCCAGCACTTCCATTTCGTAGCTTTCCGGCAGCCCACCCTGGCGCTTGGCCAGACCGGCTTCCTCGTAGCTCAGGCCGTAGCGGCGCATGATCTCGTCGGTCAGCTGCTTGCCGCCGAACACCTGTTCGCGGCTGTACAGGCTGCGGCCGCCGCGCAGGACATTCAGGGTGGTCATGGTGGCGCCGATGTCGACCAGGGCCACCACGCCATCGCTGGATACCGGCAGTTCGCTGGCCACCAGGGCGAAGGCGTTCTCGACCGCGAAGGCCTCCACGTCCATCACCTTGGCCTGCAGGCCGCCCAGTTCCAGCGCCGACTGGCGCAGTTCCACGTTCTCCGACCGCGACGCGGCCAGCAGCACCTGGACAATTTCCGGGTTGTTCGGGATCGCCCCGATCACCTCGAAGTCCAGGTTCACTTCCTCGATCGGGTATGGAATGTAGTTGACCGCTTCCAGCTCGATCTGGGCTTCCATGTCGTTTTCGTCCAGATCGGCGGGCATCGGGATCACCTTGGTGATCACCGCCGAGCCGGCCACGGCAGCGGCGGCCAGCTTGGCCTTGCTGCCGGAGCGGTTCATCGCGCGGCGGATGGCCTCACCCACGGCCTCCACTTCCACGATGTTCTTCTCCACCACCGCATTCGGCGGAAGAGGTTCCACGGCGTAATGTTCCACGCGGAAACGGCTACCGCTGCGGGAAAGCTGCAAGAGCTTCACCGCAGTCGAACTGATGTCGACGCCTATGAGTGGCGACTGACTTTTTGGGATAAGCCCCACGGTTTCTCCCCTGCCGACGGGCACTTGGACACAAGAACTGTGTCCGCGCATTAATAACGTATTCTTAGCAAATGGCAACCACCCTGCTGTGAAGTCCCTCACAGGTTCACGATGCAGCCCCTGGCGTTTGTCGTTGCGTCCCCTGGTAGCGACCCCAGCCGCCACCGTGCGTAATCTATACTCTGCGACCACGAAATTCGCAATCGGAATCTGAACCCGATGACTCGACTCCGCCGCTGGCTGCGCTGGATCTTCCTTGTTGTACTGGTCCTGGCGCTGGTCGGAGCGGCCGCCGTGGGCGGCCTGTACTACGCTGTGTCTTCCAAGCTTCCCGACGTGCAGACCCTGCGCGACGTGGAAATGCAGGAGCCGATGTACGTCTACGCTGCCGATGGCAAGCTGATGGCGGTCTTCGGCGAGACCCGCCGTACCCCCATCACCATGAAGGACGTGCCGGACAAGCTGAAGAAGGCGTTCCTGGCCACCGAAGACGCCCGCTTCTATGAACACGGGGGCGTGGACTACAAGGGCATCGGCCGCGCGGTGTGGCTGCTGGCCACCACCAACGACAAGCGCGTGCCCGGTGGCTCCACCATCACCCAGCAGGTCGCCCGCCAGTTCTTCCTCAGTTCCGAGTACAGCTACACCCGCAAGCTGGCCGAGATCCTGCTGGCCCGCAAGATCGAGTCGGAGCTGAGCAAGGACGAGATCTTCGAGCTGTACCTGAACAAGAGCTTCTTCGGCAACCGTGCCTACGGTGTGGCGGCGGCGGCCGAGTTCTACTACGGCAAGAAGCTGAACGAGCTGGACCTGGATGAAATGGCCTCGCTGGCCGGCATCCCCAAGTTCCCCTCCTCCGGCAACCCGATCTCAAACCCGGAACGGGCCCGCCAGCGCCGCGACAACTACGTGCTGCAGCGCATGGCCGACCTGAAGTTCGTCACCCAGGCCGAGGCCGACGCGGCCAAGGCGGTGCCGATGCACGCCAGCGCGCACGAACCGCCGGTGCAGGTGGAAGCGCCCTACGTGGCCGAACTGGTGCGCCAGGAGATGATCGCCCGCTTCGGCGGCGATGTGGTCAACAAGGGGTACCACGTCACCACCACCATTGATGGCACGCTGCAGACCGCGGCCAACCTGGCCGTGCGTGACGGCCTGCTGCTGTACGACCACCGCCACGGCTGGCACGGCGTGGAAAAGCAGGTGACGCTGGGCGCCGGCGACGATGCCGCGGCCCTGGCCGAGCACCTGCGCGGCATGTACGGCCAGGCCGGCCTGCTGCCGGCCATCGTGGCCAGCACCGGCGCCGATGGCAGCGCCACGGTGGTCCTGGCCAACCGCAGCGAGATCGTGCTGCCGGCCGGCGCCGCCAAGTGGACCAACAAGACCCCCGGCAAGCTGGTGCAGCGCGGTGACATCGTGCGCGTGCGGGTCGGTGCCAAGGAAGGTGAGTGGCTGCTGGACCAGATTCCGCGCGGCCAATCCGCGCTGGTCTCGCTGGACGCCCACAGCGGCGCGCTGA
This sequence comes from Stenotrophomonas sp. Steno-C17, assembly GCF_056393165.1. NCBI lineage: Bacteria > Pseudomonadati > Pseudomonadota > Gammaproteobacteria > Lysobacterales > Lysobacteraceae > Stenotrophomonas > Stenotrophomonas sp. Steno-C17. Next base: position 226,788 of record NZ_JBWJPD010000004.1, on the reverse strand, counting down.
AGGCGCTGGTGGGTGGCTTCAGCTTCTCGGGCAACAAGTTCAACCGTGCCACCCAGGCCCGCCGCCAGCCCGGTTCCAGCTTCAAGCCGTTTGTCTATGCGGCCGCCTTCGACAAGGGCTACAACCCGGCCTCGATCGTGCTCGATGCCCCGGTGGTGTTCCGCGACCGCCGCGGCAAGACCTGGGCGCCGCAGAACGACGGTGGCGGTTTCCGCGGCCCGATGCGCCTGCGTGAAGCGCTGGTGCAGTCGCGCAACCTGGTGTCGGTGCGCCTGCTCGACGGCATGGGCGTGGACTACGCGCGCAAGTACATCAGCGAGTTTGGTTTCGCCGAATCGGAACTGCCGCCGAACCTGTCGATGTCGCTGGGTACCGCCTCGCTGACCCCGCTGTCGGTGGCCCGTGGCTATGCCGTGTTCGCCAACGGCGGTTCGCGCGTGGACACCTGGCTGATCGACCAGGTGAACGACCGCGACGGCAACCTGGTGTTCAAGGAAAACCCGGCGCTGGCCTGCCGCGAGTGCGCCGGCAGCAGCGACCAGCCGGTGAACCAGGTGGTGGACGGCTTCAACTTCGGTGCCCCGGCGCCGAAGGTGGACCCGGCCGCCGCCAAGCCGGTTGCCGAGACGCCCGCCGCGCCGGCCAACCCGGATGCCCGCACCGCCCCGCGCGCCATCGATGCCCGCACCGCCTACCAGCTGGTGTCGATGATGCGCGACGTCGTGCAGCGCGGTACCGGTACTGCCGCCAAGGTACTGGGCCGTGAGGACGTGGGTGGCAAGACCGGTTCCACCAACGACCACCGCGACGCCTGGTTCTCCGGCTTCGGCGGCCCGTACGCCACCACCGTCTGGGTGGGCCGCGACGACTTCCGTTCGCTGGGTTACCGCGAGTACGGCGGCAAGGCCGCCCTGCCGATCTGGATCGACTACATGCGCGTTGCGCTGAAGGACACCCCGATCGCGCAGAACGAACCGCCGGCGGGCATGGTGCAGACCACGTTGAACGGTGCCACCGAGTGGGTGAAGGTGGAAGACATGGACCGCCTGACCGACTACGACCTGGACCTGCAGAGCACCCCGCAGGCCGACGCGGCCGCGTTCGATATCTTCTAACGCACGCATGGGTGGGGGCCAACCTTGGTTGGCCCCACGCAGCCCGGTAGCGGGCCAACCTTGGTTGGCCCTTCGCCGCTGGTAGCTGGCCAACCTTGGTTGGCCCTTCGCCGCTGGTAGCTGGCCAACCTTGGTTGGCCCTTCGCCGCCTGGTAGCGGGCCAACCTTGGTTGGCCCTTCGCCGCTTGGTAGCGGGCCAACCTTGGTTGGCCCTTCGCCGCTTGGTAGCGGGCCAACCTTGGTTGGCCCTTCGCCGCTTGGTAGCGGGCCAACCTTGGCTGGCCCTTCGCCGCCTGGTAGCGGGCCAACCTTGGTTGGCCCTTCGTGCCGACCAAGGTTGGCACCTACCACAGCGAATGCCGACCAAGGTCGGCACCTACCAGAGCGAATGCCGACCGAGCACGCGCATGTCACATCCCTGCGCTACTCTGTACCCAGGTCGCAACAGGAGTCATCGCATGCATCGCGCACGCCAGCATGCTGCCAGCCAGACCCGCGAGCGCCGCCATCGCCTCGCCCACGAAGCCGCCCGGCTCATGGCCGAAGGCGGTATCCGCGACTACCACCAGGCCAAGTTGAAGGCCGCCAGTCGGCTCGGCATCCACGACGATGCCTCCCTGCCCCGCAATTCCGAGATCGAAGACGCGCTGCGCGAACACCAGCGGCTGTTCGCCGGCCCCCAGCACAGCAGCCAGCTACACCGCCGCCGCGAAGCGGCGGTCAACGCGCTGGATTTCCTGCACGGCTTCGCCCCGCGCCTGGTCGGTCCCGTGCTGGACGGCACCGCCGACGCCAACAGCCCCGTGCAGCTGCACCTGCACAGCGATGATGCCGAGGCCGTGCACCGCTTCCTGGACGAACACTGCATTCCCGCCGAGTCGCGCACGCGCCGCCTGCGGCTGGACCGCGAGCGCAGCCTGGACGTCCCGGTATGGGTGTTCAGCGCCGAAGAACTGACCTTCGACCTGGCCGTGCTGCCCTACGATGCGCTGCGCCAGGCCCCCCTTTCACCGGTGGATGAAAAGCCGATGCGGCGAGCTTCGGCTGCGCAGGTGCGGCAGCTGCTAGCCGAAGACGAAGCCAGCAGCTACTTCGGCATGTGAGGCAGCGCCGGGCACGACCGGCGCTGCCCTCGCCCGACTACCACCGGTTGGGCGGCAGCTGGTCGCGATGCGTCACCCGCGCCAGCAGCGGCCATGGCTCCCGCGTGCGGGACTGCACCATCATGTTGCCGTGCATGCGCCGCAGCTGATGCAGTATCCACAGGTGGGCGTCCACATCGTCGAAACTGTCCGCCCAGCCATCGGCCAGGCGACTGCGCTCGCCGCCCAGCGCAGGCACCACGTGCTCGGGCACCTGCAGCACCGGCTCCAGCGCCTGCTGCACCTGCAGGCTTCGCTCGCCCGCTTCATGCAGGGTCTGGACGTACTCACGCACCACATCGCAGGGATACGGCGCGCATACGCCGGCCATGCCGATGTAGTCGGCAATGTCGGCCAGCATGTCCGCCTGCAGCTGCAGCGCTACCGGCACCTGGAGCACCTGCCGCACCCGGATGGCGCGCTCCGCACCGGCCACGATGCGCGCGTGGGTAGTGAACGGGGTCAGACCCCGACCATCGGCATAGCGCACCGCCCCCATCCGCCGATACGCCTCGATCGACAGCGCCTCCATGCGCACCTGCGCCGCCTGCGGATGGATGCGTGGCACCGTGGGATTGAGCGCGCGCCACTGCACCCAGCACAGGGTGGCCACGCACAGCCCCATGAGCGCGATGAGGAATGTAGTCTTGTTGACGTAGCGCCGGTAGTAGTGGAACTTCGCACGCCACACGTAATAGCGCCGGTAGCTGATGAAGCGGCTCACGTAGCGATAGTTTCGCATTTCCTGTTCCAGCAGACTGGAACGGCGCTGCGGTTCGGGGTTCTGCATGTCAGTGTTCATGGTTCACCAGCCAATGCCCAGACCCACGCCCATGGTGCGTTCACCGCTGTTGGTGAACGCGCCATTGAGGCTGAACGTGGCCGAGCCCTTCTCGTTGAGCACACGCTGGTAGCCCACTGCCATCGCGGACTCACCCTCGCTGTAGCCCACGCCCGCACCCAGGCGGTTGTAGGTGGCCAGGCCGGCGGTGTTCATCGCCATCGCGGTCTGCGCGCTGCTCATCGCCGCCATGCGGTTGAAGCGCTTGTCCATCTTGTCCAGGCGACGCTCGAAGTTGCTGATCGCACCATCGGTGTACTCGTTGGCACGGGCCAGCATCTTCTCCAGTTCAGCGGTATCGACCTGGGGCTTCGGGGTGTCTTCCTTCTTCGTCTTCGGCTGCGGTGCGGGTTTCTCACCCTCGCCGACCGACGCCACCTGCTGGCCGCCTTCGGCCTGCGGCACCGGGGCTTCCGGTTCGGGCACTGAAGCCACTGCCATTGCCTGCGGCGGCGGTGCATCGATGCGCTGCTCCAGCCCGTCCATGCGGCCGTTGAGCTGCTGCTGCATCGAGTGCAGCTGGCCGCCATTGACGGCATCACGACTGCCAGCCGCGATCAGGCCATTGGCCACGTTGGAAATGACCATGCCGTGGGTTCCGGCCAGGGTGAGCTGGTTGAGACCGTCGGCGCGGACCGAGGGCGTGTCCTGGAACACGCTGCGCAGCTGCGACTCGACCTGGTTCACCCGCGAGCGGTTGCTGACCACTGCGCCGTCGAGCGCTTCCAATGCACCATTGAGCGTGGACTGGGACTGGCCCTGCACGGTGAAGCTGGGGCCGACGATGTTGCCGTTGGCATCGACTTCACCGCCGAGCGCGGACAGCGCACCCCGTAGCTGGCCGACGGTGGCGGCGTTGTGGTTGGCGGTGCCGTTGGCGATGTTTACGAGGCGGCGTTTAAGATCGCTGTTTCCAAATGAAACAACGCCATTCTCACCGGCCACCGAACCTTGGCCCAAGGCAACACTCAATTGGGCGCCGGCCTCAACTACAGATCCCGTGCCCAGCGCCATTCCCCCTTTCTCGGCGACGTAGGATCCGGCTCCCAATGCGAAACCAGCTTCTGCGCTCTCCGCTACGGTCGCGGCACGCCCAAGTGCAACCGAATTCTTCGCGTGCGCCCCCGAGAATGCTCCTACTGCGGTGCCGCCCTCTGCAGTGACGGAAGCTACCGCACCATTTCCAAGTGCCACGCTGTACTGTCCAGCGCGCGCGGGAGCTGCCCCATCCTCCCTTCCAGTGTCAAAGAGCATGCTCTTTCTTTCAACCGCCAAAATGCGGAGATTCGAGGAGAACAGCTGACCTCCAGTCACAGCGTCATTGCTACCGGCGCCAAGGCTAGCATCAGCTATCCCAGTGACTCTTCGGTTAGCGCCATCGCTGTTCCGCACATCGATCAGGGCGCCACTGTTCCTTTCACCCAAACGGACAGTTCCCGTTTCTGCCACCTGCCCGACCAGACCACTCAGCGTGGATGTTTCAACCAGAGCCTTGGTCGATTCCAGTCTCGCAACATCCGCTGTACTTTGAGCAGCGATCACGTTTGCGTTTGTCTCGTTCAGCTGCGCACCATTGACGGCATCTCGGCTGCCGACCGACACATCTCCGTCCGACACGCCAGTCAAACGCGCACCGCCGAAGTCGATTGGGCCGCTAGCATCCAGTCCACGCATTGCATGTTCGCCGACCTCTCGCTCCTTTCGCATCGCCTCCAGATCATTCCGATTCTGCGAGATCTTCTGCTCTGCGGCGTACAGCTGGCTACCGGTTACAGCATCACGACTTCCTGGCGCCACTCGTCCATCAGCCAAGTTGGTCAGCACCATGCCGTTCGCGCCACTGAGCGCGATCTGGTTCATGCCATCGGTACGGGCCGACGGCGAGTCCTGGAAAATCGAGCTGAGCTGACCTTCGACCTTGTCCGCACGGCGGCCTACGGTGATGACGGCGCCATCAAGCGCCATCAATGCGTCTTCGACCGAGTTCTGCGTTCCGGCCTGTACCGAATAGGTTGGGGCGATGATATTTCCGCTGGCGTCCATGCCTGCTCCGCCGCCAAGGGTAGCGAGGGAGTCTTTGAGCTGGGAGACGGTAGTGGCATTGTGGTCGGCAGCACCTCGAGCAACGTTCACTAAGCGGCGATAAGCAGTTGCGCTTCCAAATGATGCAACGCCAGCCTCATTCGCTTGCGAGCCTTCACCGATCGCCAGTGATCCATCCGCCCCTTTCCCAACCTTCGCTCCAGCGCCAATCGCAACTCCCCCCCTTGCACCACCCTCCGAAATACCGACCTCAGCGCCCGCCCCAAGGGCAAAGCCATTGTCGGAACCTTCATGTACCGTTGAAGCACGTCCAACGGCCACCGAATTTCTACCCAGTGACTTCGAGTGTGTTCCCACTGCAGTCCCACCCTCGCTGCCTGTCTTAGCCGAATTACCTATAGCGACACCCAGTGGTCCTGCCTCAGCAGGTTCGCTGGCAGGAGCCGCACCGATGCTCACGAACTGACTTACGTCCTCTAGAGCTGATACCCGTGAATTGGTTGAGTAGAGCTGTTTCCCAGACACAGCTTCAGCGCTGCTGGCGTTCAACAAGCCATCCGCCACACCACTGATCTTCCGGTTGGCATTGGCGCTATTGCGAACATCCAACGTCGTTCCGCTGTTCCTTTCGCCCAGACGCACATTGCCAGTCGCAGACACTTGTGCCACAAGCCCGCCAAGCGCTGCAGTCTCGATCAACGCCTTGGCTGCATCCGTCTTTGCCGCCGCCGCCTCTGTGCCCGCAGCTATGGCAATACTCTCCACCGCCGCCACCTTGTCATTAGTGGCATTGAGCTGCCTGCCGTTGACGGCCTCAAAGCTGCTGTCGCTGACCACCCCATCGGCCACGCCGGTCAGTTTCCGGTTCGCATTGGCGCTATTGCGCACATCCAACACCGTTCCGCTGTTCTTTTCACCCAAGCGGACATTGCCGGTTGCAGACACCTCCCCGACCAGGCCGCCCAGCGTCACCACCTGAGTCAGCGCGTTGCTCGCATCAGATTTGGCCTCTCCCGCAGCCGCCAGCGCCTTGCTGGCATCGGCCTTGGCCGCATCCGCAGCGGTCTGCGCCTTGATGACATTGCCATTGGTCGTGTTGAGCTGGCGTCCGTTCACGGCTTCGGTGCTGGTCGTCGTCAGCGCGCCGTCGGACACGCCACTCACCTTGCGCGTGGCCAGCACCGCATTGCGCATGCTGACTTCCGAGCCGGTATTGCTGTTGGCGATGCGCACGATGCCACCTGCGGAATCCTGCTTGATCATGCCGTCAACCCGCTCGTTCATGGCATGCAGCTGCTTGCCGGTGACCGCATCGGTGCTGGAGGCGGTGACACGACCATCGGCCACGTTCACGATGCGACGGCGCACCGAGGCGCTGCCTACCGACACCGTATTGGCTTCCGTGGCCACCGAGCGAACACCCAGGGCTACGGCGCCCTGTGCGGAGGCAGACGCCGCATAGCCCAGCGCAACGCCGTCCGTAAGGGCACGGCTTTCACCGCCGATGGCGATGGCACCGGTGTAACCCCAGCTCCCCGCGCGAGCACCACCACCGATGGCGACGCCACCCGCGCCCGCACCGGTGTCGACCATTGCCTTGCTTCCCAGCGCCACTCCATCTACACCGTTGGACAATGCGTTGGCACCCAGCGCCACCGCATTCTCCTTTTCCGCGCTGGAGCCGCTGCCAAGGGCCACCGCATTCTGCCGGGTGGCTGCAGCATCGTTGCCCACGGCCGTAGCCCCAAGTGCTCCGGTGTATGCGTTGGCACCTATTGCCAGTGCGTGGCCGCCATTGGCACTGGCGTTGTACCCAAAGGCAACACTATCGACGCCACTGGTCCGTGCCTTGAAGCCAAACGCGGCGCTGTTCTGCCCGTCAATCCGGGCGCCGATACCAAATGCGGTAGTGCCATCGCCCTTCATGTTGACGCCTGCGCCGTAGCCAAGCGAGTTCAGGCCGTTGGTCAGCGCATAGCCGACGAACATGGTGTCGTCGTAGCGACCTGTGATGGGCGAACAGGAGACAAACTCGCTATTTCCCAGATTGAAGGGATCACACCCAATGTAGTAACGGGTCTTGGCGTGCGCCTCCCCGCCCACCAACAGCAGCGCGATCATCAGCATTCCGCCGGCGCTGACTGCACGGCTGGATTTCCTGCCGCAGGCCCGGGTCAGTTCGCTGGCTACGTCCCAGCAGCCTTTGGCGTGGTTCCAGATACGACGATAGATTCGATTCATGTGTTTCTCCTTAACAGGACAAGGAAAGTGAGGCCCCGTGCCAGGCACGGGGCGGGCAAAGTGCGGGCTCAGGTTGTTGTCGGCGCGATTGTCCGCACGTGTTCGCGATAGCCATCGCGGGTGAGCCGGTAGCGCAGCTGCAGCGAGTTGCCCGGCTGAAGCTGGAACGGCAGCGTCAGTGCGGCATCGGGATAGAGGCTGTGCGACACGGGATGTGGCGTGCAGGCACCCGCGGCCGTGCACTGCTCGGCACCGATGATTCCAACGCGCAACGTGCCGGTGTTGTGCAGCGTGTTGTCCTGGAGGCGCAGGTCCACCACACCGTCGTCGGGGGTGACGTTGACCAGCGCCCCCCAGACCAGGCTGACGCCGATGTTTGCCTGTGCGCCTTCGCCGTCTTCGAGGGGAGCGTCATCCGGCCCGCGCACGCCTTCGAAGTAGAGGCGGTAGGCCGTTTCCTTCTGGACCTGCTGCAGCGGAATCACCCGGATCAGGCGGTTGCCACCGCCGGAAAGTGCGAACTTGCCGGGGGTGATGGCAATCGCCGCATCCGAGGCCTCCATCTCCTGTTCTTCTTCGGCAGGCGTGGCGGGATTGACGATGCGCCGCAGGCGGGTCTGCACGTACTGCGGAATGGTCGACTGCGAGTACACACGTATCTGGGTGCCGCGCTTGGCATCCACCGCTGCGCGCATCGGGTGAATGGAAAGGTTGGCGTGTGCCGGCAGTGCAAGCAGGGCGCTCACCGGCAGCAGGCAGAACAGCAGCTTCTTCATGGCAGGCTCCTCGGGATCAGGGTTTGGCAGTGGGGACATCGAGCACCACGGTCAGCTCGCCCTCGTACAGGCCGGGGCGCTGGCTGGCGATAGGGGTGGGCGGTGTTTCCAGGGTCAGCGGCGTCGGCACGCAGTACACCGGCTGGCTGATGCCCGGCAGCATCACCAGCCGCAGCTGTGCGCTGTCGATACCGCGCAGCTGCTGCTTGACGTTGTGCTTCATCGCCAGGCGATGGCCGCCGTAGTCCAGGTGGACCCGGTAGTCCAGGCGCTGGCTGGCATCGCTGCCGCCATCGCGGTGCCAGAGCGAGAAGTCCGACCCCGCAGGTGGGCGTGGACCGCTGTCGCGAACCGTGACGTCGAGGTATTCGCTCTGCGAACCCAGGCCGTCGTACAGGCACATATCCAGCTGTTTCCTGCCACCCACCACCTTCTGGATGGGGTTGTAGCGCAGATCGAGATTGACCAGCGGCGCGACGGTGTCGAAGGTCGGGAAGTAGATCGAGATCGCGTCGTAGTCGGTGACGGTGAAATCGAAGTTGAAGGTGGCTGTGGCGACGGGTGCTGCGGTGGGATCGGCCTTGATGTTCAGGCGCATCGTGGCCTTCCAGTGGCCTGCGACGAGTCTGGAGAGCTCGGTCGCTGGGATTTCCAGATATACGCCTGTACCAACTGGCTGGCCGGAACTGCATATGTACCAGAACGACGCATTCAACTGCCTTCTGAGCGTGTCCCAGTAGTCGATAGCGCAAACCCAATCCGACATGACTCTCTGTAAATATCCCTGCGCCCGAAGCTCGCTACGTAGGCCAGTCCTCTGCTCCACGAACAGCAGATCGACATTGCTACTGCCAAGTGACACTCCCGGTTCACCATCAAGAGGGCACCGACCGAATTCACTGTCAGAAGCAGACTCACAAACCACATGGATCTGCCCATACTTCAGCGCCAGGTCGTGACTGAATCCCAACACCGTCCGCGGCGCCCACAACTCCACATCACCCGGTACCGCCGAGCGATCCCAGCTCATTACGATGTCCCGGCTCTGGTCGGCCGGATGCGTTTCCGGCGGCCACTGCGCCCACGCCCGCGGCATCACCAGCACCAGCGCACACACCAGCATCAACACGAACATCCAACGCCGGTTCATGGCGTACCTCCTGCAGCAGCGGTCCGGGGCGTGGCGGCAATCAACGCGCGTTCCTGCAGCAGCCGGGTCACGCGGGCCTGCTGGCGGATCTCGGCCGGCAGCTGGGCCACGGCCAGCGGCTCGCAGTGCACGGCACCTACCAGCAGCACCACCTGGCGGCGCTCGCGCACCTGCAGCGGGCATTGCAGCAGGCGGTCGCCCTGCAGCAGGTACAGCGTCGTTTCGCGACGCGGGAAATCGGCGACGAAGCCGCCGTTGGCGCTGGTGCCGGGCACCGGCGCGTTGAGAATGCGGGCGCCGCCCAGCGGCGCACCGGCCAGGTCACGGGCATGGCCGATGAAGGTGTAGGTCACTTCGATCGGCACCGGCATGCGCAGCAGCCGTCCCGGCGTCAGGAACATCGGCCGTGCACCGCCCACGCCGGTCACGCGGATGGCGGCGATGCTGTCCAGCGTGCTGGCGTCCTGCACTTCGGCACGTTGCGATTGATAGGCCGGCAGCGGCAGCAATCGGCGTTCGCCGATCTGCAGGCGTTGCCTGCGCAGCCCGCCCACCTGCAGTTCGGCGGCCACGCCGCGCAGGTCTGCGTCATCGGTATCGGCTATCTGCACGGCAAGGCCGGCATCGGCGCCGTTGGCACCGCTCCAGTAAAAGCCGCGACGGCCGAGCGCGAAGCCGGAACTGTGTGCGCCGCTGTAGCCGGTTTCGCTGCGGCCACGCTGCTGGTAGCGTGCCACGCTGGCGCTGGTGTGACCGATGCCATTCTGCAGCTGGCCGCCCAGTGAAGCGCTGTAGCGCTCGTTGTTGTTGGCGCGCAGCTCGCCGGACAGCTCGCGATACAGTGTGTCCAGTTCCTGGCGCAGGCTCTGGCCGATGCTGTAATCGATCGCCGGGCGCTGATGCTGCGGCTGGCGCACATCCACGGCATAGCGGCGCTGTCCATCGCCGGCAGCACTGCGGTGCCGACGGCTCAGGCTGAGGTTGACGTAGATGCCACGGTCGCGCTCGGTGCTGCCACGTACGCTGTCGGTGCTGTGCTGCCGCCACACGCCCACGCGCGTGGAGACGCTGAAATCCTGCCAGCGATGGCTGCGGCTGAAGCTGGCCTGCCAAGTGCGGCTGAGCAGCGGCTCGCGGCGGGGTTCCAAAGGCCCCGGCGGCAACAGCGGCTCAAGCCCGAACAACGGATCCTGCTCGAACTGCGGCCGGTGCCAGCCGGTGCGCCAGGTCTGGCGCCGGGTGTAGCCCACGTAAACATTGCCGCCCGCCAGCGGCAGCGACATCGAGCCACTGAGCGCATTGGTGCACCCCAACTGGTCGCGCGCCTCGGCCTCGAACTGGCAGGCCTTGCCACGCATGCGCTGCTGGTAGAGATTCCACGACGCCGTGCGTCGGTACGACAGCTGGCGCTGCTGCCCATTGCTGCCGTCGCTGCCGCGCATGCCGCTGAAGGTGGCGCGTACTTCCTGCGTGGCCATCACCCGGCGCAGGTCCAGGCGCAGCTCGCCGTAGCGGTGCCCGCCGAGCGTGGCGGCACCGGCGGTCATCGCCGCGTCGCGGCCCAAGGGCACGCGCACGCCGGCCATCGCGATGCGCTCGCCATCGAAAGCGTCGCTGCGGCGTTCGTTGCGGTGGCCGCCCTGCACGAACCATTGCCACTGGCTGTTGGTCCAGTCGCCGCCTTTGTCGAAGGGCGCCTCCTCGGTGCGCACCAGCACACCGTCCTCGTAGATGCGCATGCGGACCAAGTAGTTGCCGAACGGGAAATTGCGGGTGTCGATCTGGTTGATGCCGGCCTGCAGGTAGAAGGTCTGCAGCAGGCGCTCGCCATCGAACACGTCCACCCGCGCATCGCGTGCCAGCAGCACGGTCAGTGGGCTGGCCTGCACCGCCGCGTCGGTGTCCACATAGGCCTGGGTGGTACCCAGGCGTGCGCCCTGGAAGCGGTCCAGCGGCAGCATGCTGAAGCTGAAGGTGCCGCCCTGCGGGCTGGACAGGTTGCGGCGGTCCATGCGCCCGGCCTGCAGGTAGTGCGCCGGCCCCAGGTCGTGGCGGTAATAGACGTTGTCGAACTGGAAATCGTCGTCGCTGTGGCTGCGATAGCGCTGCTGGTTGTAGTACCACTCGGCCGACAGGTGGCCGCGATCGAACAGGCCCAGCGTGCCGACGCCGCGTGCCGACAGCGACTGGTAATCACGGCCACCACTGAGGTTGAGCGTCTGCTGATGCAGGAACGCGTTCTCGGCATTGGCGGTGACCGTGTGGAAACGCTCGGCGGCAGGCTTGCCTGGAATCCACTGGCGCGCCACGAACAAGCGCACCGCGCCCTCGCCTTCGTCATACAGCGCGCGCACCTCGTCGGGAGCTTCCGGCGGATCGATGTAGCCGCAGCCGGCGCTGGCACCACCGAAGCGGCAGGCCAGATGGCTGTTGCGCGGCAGCGGCTGCGACAGCGCAGGCAGCAGGGTGGCCTGCGCCTCGGCAGGCAGGTCCAGTGACTGCAGCACGCGCGCGGGATCTTCCAGCTGCACGTGCTCCAGGGTCACGCGCACCGGCGACAGCCCGGCCGAGCGGCCGAACAGCTGGATGTCGAGTTGTTCGGTCTGGCCTTCGACCAGATCTTCAAAACCGGGCGGGACGCCGCGCGCGGCCGCCAGCGGAGTGGACAACGCCAGGGCGAGCGCGACCGCCAGCCGGGTGACGGCGGGGGCGTGTAAGGTCATGGGGGTATCGCTGCAAGCGGCCGGCCCGGAACGCGGGCCGGCGCGGGGGATTACGGCGTGGTCGCCTTCTGGTTCAGCACGACGTTGACCAGGCCGCTGTACGCGCCCTTGGTGAGGATCGGCCCCGGCGTGGTCTGTGCGATGGTCAGCGGCATCGAGATCGAGGCGCCCGGGGTCGAGCCCGCACCGTTGAACAGGTCTGCGGCCTTGTATTCGATGGCGGCCGCACCCAGCGCGCGATTGTTCAGGCTGATGGTCATCGGCACGGTCACGGCGCCGGTCTCGTTGGCGAGGAAGAAAGTGCCATCGATGCGCGCTTCGATGTCCGCGGTTTCATCGTTGGAGTGGATGCGCACGCGCTGCGTGTTCGGAATCAGGCCGCGCAGCGGATCGTGGGTCAGGGTGACCATGTCCGGCAGCGGGGTGCCGTCGTCGCGCAGCAGCGCCAGGGTCGGGTCGACGTCGGCGTAGACGGAGATCTTGGTTTCCACGGCGTGCGCGGACAGCGAAGCAGTGGCCAGCGCTGCAGCGAGCGCGGCCTTCTTGAAGATGTGCATGAGTGTCTCTCTCGGACATGAAAATGGGGAAACCTCCCCTCCCGAACGGAGGTAAGGGAGGGGAGCGCCGCCCGCCTGGGTGGGGGTGGGCGACGGAGAGAATGGTAGGAATCCCTACCCCCTTGCGGCTATTCAAGCATTCCTAAAACGTTGAACGTTAAGTGGAATCTTTGAATTCGCTCAATGTTCGAGAGTTATGCAAGTTTCCTCAGGTCGGGTTTGCAACAAGTTTCATTGCAATCCAGCCGAGCAACGCTCGGCTCTACAACTGCGGAGGCGGGCTGGCCTCCATCGGGTCCAGCAGCAGCATTTCCTGCACCTCGTTCCACATCTTCTCGCGCACGCGCCGCACCAGCGCCGAATCGCGCGTGGGAGGCACCGGCACCGGCAGCACTTCACGCGCGTAGGAAGACAGCAGCGCGGCGGCGCTGGCGGCGGTGGGGCGCTGCAGGGGATCGGTGTGCATCAGGGCCGCTACCAGCTCGCGTACCGCGCGCGGTACGCCCCGGCGCAGCCGCCCCACACTGGGCCGCTGCTGTGCGCTGGCGGACTCACCTGGCTCGGCTTCGTCGCGGTGCATCAGCCACGAGGTCAGCAACTGGTGAATCGTGGCACCCAGCCCATACAGGTCTTCGCGCAGGTGGCTACCCTGGAACGCGCCGTGGCGCGCTTCCGGCGGCATGTAGCTGGGTGTGCCCCACGGCACGTCACTGGTGGCATCCACGCGCAGGGCGCCTTCGAAATCGAGCGGGCGCAGGCGACCGCTGCGGTCCACCATCAGGTTGGCCGGCTTCAAGTCGCGCCACACCCATCCGGCCGCATGCAGGTGCGCCAGCACGGTGGCCACCGCTGCGGCGTAGGCCAGCGCGGTATCCAGCGCGATCTTGCGCTGCGGGTCGGCGCAGGCCTGCAGCAGCGGCTCGCCGTCGATGTGTTCCATCACCAGGTAGCGATGCTCGCCAATGCAGAACGCATCGATCACCGCCGGCGCGGCGAACGCGGCACCGTCTGCGGCACGCAGGAAGGCTTCTTCGCGTTCGACGAAACTGCGGCCATCCAGGCCCAGCCAGTTGGTTTCGCCATGGCGGCGGCCTTCCTTCACCACGCACAGCCGCGCCGGTGACGAGGCGATGTCCACCGCGCGGTACACGCCGCCCTTGCCGCGCTGCATGAAGGCGTCGTGGCACAGGAAACGGGTCTGCAACGGCGTAGGCGGAACCACGGCGTCGACGACCGGTTCAAACGGGCACTCCACCCAATCGGGCACGGCTTTGCCCGGTTCGCGCCGGTCGGGCACCTGTTCGCCGCTGGGCAGTCGCAGCGCGCTGACCTTGCGCCCGTCGGCATCTTCCATTTCTTCATGACCGAATGCGCCGTAGCGGAAGTACACCGCACTGCCGCGCCGGTAACAGCGATCAAACGGTACGGCGGGCGCAGCAAGATCACGCGTGGCCTGGTCCAGCAGTTCGGCCAGCACCAGCGCATGCGCCGCATCGCGCGGGTAGACGGTGATGAACTTGCCGATCTGGCTGAAGCCGAACGGGATGGCACTGTTCAGACGATTGAGGATGTTCAGCGTCTTCACCGATTTGAACGCCACGCCCTGCTCCACCAGCAGCGGCGCGCAGCGGCGGAATACATCGATGGCATTGGGCAGGGTGGCCGACACGTGCAGCTTCCAGCCCTGCGACGGATGTTCGGCCTGCGGCGGACGGTAGCGCCAGCCCGACCGTTGCGGCACCACCGGCAGGTACTGGTCCACCAGTGCGCGCCATTCCTGTTCGCGGTGCGCCGCCGGCACCGGCGGGGTGCCCGGTGCGGGCGCGTGGTCGATTGCGGTATCGATATGCAGCACGGCAGCTCTCCTTGCAGCAACGGCAGGAAGCGGTGTGCGGGTGCGCAGCGCACACCCGCACACCGGTGGGACATCAACTGCTGGTCGTGGTGGTGGTGGTGGTGCACAGCGGCGTGCTGGTGGTGGTGACCGTGCGGCTGTGACAGGTGCAGGCGGCCACCGAACTGTCGCCGGCCGACATCGCCTGCAGCTCTTCCGGGCTGGAAGCGAACTGCGAGAAGTACGTCTTCCATTCGTTGCTGCCAGCACCGGCATGGATCGCTTTCAAGCCCTGCGCGCGCAGCTGGTCGGCGAAGGCCTTGTCATTGATCGCCTTCTGCACCACGTCGTTTGTCTTCTGCGAGAGTGCCATCTTCAACTCCTTGTGGATCGATGAGGACGCGGGGGACGATGCAGCGATGCCCTCAGCCCGAACCGGTGGTGGTAGTGCCGGTGCAGATCGGGCTGGTGGTGGTGGTGACCGTGGTGCTGTTGCAGGTGCAGGCCGCCGCGCCGGCCTTGGCCCCCAGGGCCTGCAGCTTGGCCGGATCGGTCGCCAGGCCACCGAAGTGCTGGCCGCCGAAGTAGGTTTTCCAGGCAGGGCTTTCCTGCCCACCCACCACCGCCGCCAGGGCCTGGCTGCGGATCTGCTCGGCGAATGCGGGATCAGACAACAGTTTCTGTACGAACTCGGTCTGGACAGCCATGTGCGTATCTCCCTTTCCGTTGGAAGGAACAGCGTGTGCCGGCGGCAGGCCGGTAGTGCTTCCGACGATGCGTGCAGGGGCGCCGCGGCCTGCGCCGCGCGCGCACGTGAACGGCCCCCCATCGTCAACGGGTGGTGGCGCGTGCCGCGCGCACGACCGGGCACCGACACCCCTGCCAGCGGCACGGGCACGGCACGCGGCGACGGTCGATGACCGGCACGGCGGCATTCGGAATCAGTTCGGGACCACCGGCGCAGGCCTGCGCGATGTGCGGCCTGCTGCGGGTGTGTCTACGTGCGTTGCCTCGTCTTCCCCATCGCAATCCCCTTGCGTTCCGGATCAGCACTGCAGCATTGGCAGGGCCGCCATGCGACGGCGGCGCCGTGTGGGCGATACCCTGGCCGCGTTCCATCCCAGGGTGTGCGATGCAGCGTCTGCCGCAACACCGGGCCGGTCAATGGGGTTTCTGCATGAGCACCCATTCACCATTCCATTCTGCGCGGGCACGCACAGTTCCGCTTCGCAGGCGTTCTCATATTCACGCGTCCGGTGACGGCTGCAGCGCCCCGTTCTGCGCAAAAAAACGCCCCGCACACAGGCGGGGCGTCTTCATTGCAACCTGCCGGGGCGATCAGCCCTGGTAGTCGCGCACGTCGCTGCCGGTGTAGACCTGGCGCGGACGGCCGATCTTCATTTCCGGGTCGACCTGCTGTTCCAGCCAATGCGAGACCCAGCCGGAGGTACGGCCCAGGGCGAACATGACGGTGAACATTTCGGTCGGGATCTGCAGCGCCTTGTAGATGATGCCGCTGTAGAAATCGACGTTCGGGTACAGCTTGCGGGCGACGAAGTACTCGTCCTGCAGCGCGGCCTGTTCCAGCTTCACGGCCACGTCCAGCAGCGGATCCTGCACGCCCAGCTGCTTGAGCACCTTGCTGGTCATCTCACCGATGACCTTGGCGCGCGGGTCGAAGTTCTTGTACACGCGGTGGCCGAAGCCCATCAGGCGGAAGCCGGAGGTCTTGTCCTTGGCCTTCACCACGGCCGATTCGACGTTGTCGGCCGAACCGATTTCTTCCAGCATCTTCAGCACGGCTTCGTTGGCGCCGCCGTGGGCCGGACCCCACAGCGCGGTGACGCCAGCGGCGACCGACGCGTACGGGTTGGCACCGGTCGAACCGACCAGGCGCACGGTCGAGGTCGAGGCGTTCTGCTCGTGGTCGGCGTGCAGGATGAACAGCAGGTCCAGCGCCTTCACCACGTCCGGGTTCAGATCGTACTGGCCGTCGGCCGACTCGAAGGTCTGCTTCAGGAAGCGGCTGACGTAGTCCAGCGAGGTGTCCGGCTTGTTGGCCGGCAGGCCCTTGCCGTGGCGGTAGATCAGCGCCGACAGGGTCGGCACCTTGGCGATCAGGCGCACGGCGGCCTGGCGGCGCTGTTCGGCGTCGGACAGGTCCAGCGAGTCGTGGTAGATGGCCGACAGCTGCGCGATGGCGGCTGCCAGGATGGCCATCGGGTGGGCATCCTTGGCGAAGCTGGCGATCAGCGCGTTGACCGAATCGTCGACGTTGGCTTCGGCGGTCAGCTCATCGGTGAAGGCCTTCAGCTGCTCGGCGCTGGGACGCTCGCCGTTGATCAGCAGGTAGGCCACTTCGACGTAGCTCGACTTTTCCGACAGCTGTTCGATCGGGTAGCCGCGGTACAGCAGCACGCCCTTGTCGCCATCGATGTAGGTGATGGCCGACTTGCAGCTGGCGGTGGCGGTGAAGCCGGAATCGTAGGTGAAGAACCCCGTTTCCTTGGTCAGCTTCGCGATGTCGACGCAGTCGTTGCCAAGGGTGGGTTTGATGACGGGCAGAACGACCGACTTGTCGCCGGCGTTGAGCGTGACCTGATCAAGATCGGACACTGTGTGCGCTCCTTCATGGGAAGGCGCCTGCCCAAGCGCATTGGTCAGGCACGTGAATGACGTCCTCGGCCTGTGCCGGGGATCACGCCATTATCGCACAGCAGCATTTGCCGGGTGCTAGACAGAAGTCGTAGACAGCAGGCAGCCGCAGGCCTGCCGACAAGCGGCCCGGATGGGCAAAGATGCCAGGGGCTGAACGCACTGTTCCGTCCATCCAAACGCCCGTTGGGCAGGCGCCGGACAAAAACAAACGGCCGCGCAATGCGCGGCCGTCGGTTCCAAGCAGTAACGACGTATCAGCGCGCGTAGCGCTTCTGGAACTTGTCGATACGGCCCGAGGTGTCGATGACCTTGTGCTTGCCCGTGTAGAACGGGTGCGAAGCCGAGGAAATTTCGACCTTGACCAGCGGGTATTCGTTACCGTCGGTCCAGGTGGTGGTTTCCTTGGTCGCCATGGTCGAGCGGGTCAGGATCTTGAAATCGGAGGTGACGTCTTCGAAGACGACGTCGCGGTAGTTCGGATGGATATCGGCCTTCATGGGCTCACACCGTAAATGGGCTGGTGGTCAAGAGCGGCATTATAAGCACCGGTTGCCGCGCGGGGCAACCGGTGCGTGGGCATTGGCCTCAGACCGCGCCCAGGGCCTGGCGTACCAGGGCCTCGAAACGGGCCTGGTCATAGGCCATGAGCAGGTCGCAGTTGTCGGGCTGGCCGGTCTGGCGGTTCCAGTCGACGATGGTGGCGCCGCGGCTGAACGTACCGTTCAGCTCCACGTTCAGCGGACGCGATTCCACCTGCAGCTGCCCTTCCGGGTTCAGCGCCCAGGCCATGGCCACCGCATCGGCGGTGTACCAGCGGCCGCCCTTGGCGTCTTCGGACAGCGCGCGGGTCTTGCGCGAAATCAGTTCGTAGAAGCGCGCGCGGTCGGAATCGGCCTGCAGCCACTGCTCGGCCTGCTCCAGCGGCAGGCCGTGGGCGACGGTGGCTTCCCAGTCCGACACCAGCAGGTGCTTGAACGAGGTGAACACCACGTGCGCCGCTTCCGGGTCGAAGGCGATGTTGAATTCAGCCGCCGGGGTGATGTTGCCGTGGCAGGTGACCGCTCCGCCCATCACCACGATGCGCTTGATGCGCTGGGGCAGGGTCGGGTCGAGTTTCAGTGCCAGGGCCAGGTTGGTCAGCGGGCCCAGCATGACCAGCATCAGCTCGCCGGCGTACTGGTGCGACAGGCGCAGGATGGCCAGCGCGGCGTGCTCGGTTTCGGCCTGGCGGCTGGGCGGCGGCAGGTCCACGTCGCCGTAGCCGTCGCGGCCGTGCACGTGGGCGGCATCCACCGAGGGGTGCAGCAGCGGATCGGGACTGCCGGCGAACACCGGCACGTCGGCGCGGCCGACGATGTCGCAGAGCTTGAGGGCGTTGCGGACGGTGTAGTCGAGGCCGACATTGCCGGCGGCGATGGTCAGGGCGACCACGTCGTGCCGTTCGTCGGCGAAGGCCATCAGCAGGGCCAGGGCGTCGTCCACACCGGGGTCGGTGTCGATCAACAGCGGGATCTTGTGGGTCATCGTTGCCGTCTTCAGATCGGCAACGAAGTGTGGACCGGGTTGATGACCGTTGCAAGTACGGGGGTGGGGTGTCTGGCAGGGCTGCGCCCTGCCCCGCCTGTAGAGTCGAGCCATGCTCGACTGAAGTAGCAACGTCAAAAGCCGGCATTCCGTGGGATGGCGGGGTGGGTCCGGTTGCGGGGGACGCTGCAAGTACGTCCATGTAAGCTCGGTCGCGCCATCCATGGCGCTCACGCCCCCGCAACCGGACCCACCCCGCCTTCGACGGTTTCCTGCGATCTGCCGAAACGGCGATGGGGTCGGATCCCGTTGCGTTGCAACGGGCTCCGACCCCGTTCTTGATGGATTCGATGTGTCGCGAATGCCTGCTTTGGAATGGGCGTCGTGCGCTTGCACGAATTTCGATGTTTCAAACTTTCCTCATTGAGGTGGCAGGGGCCTCGTGGAAAACATGAGGGGCCATCGACAACGGATGGCACGGGACTCCAATCCCGATTGATCTGAGGGTTGTTTACGCTTGCCTGTCGGCGTCGTTCGTTCTGGTCCGGACGGCGTCGGCAGGCAATCCGTCTGTGCGCTACGGCGGGCGGTGCGTGGAGGGCGTCATGCCCACCGGCTTTCTTCAGATCACCGGTATTGGAGCCACGCACCGCCCGCCACCCACGCTGCCGCGTCGGTGGTCATCCACTGAGGACACCACGATGAGCACTACCCACTACCCTTTTCTTGTCGCCACGCTGGGTGAGGCGGCGGGCCGGTTGCCGGATGATCTGGCGCGTACGCTGGAATTCACATTGGCCGCCACGCAATCTGCCAACACCAGCGATGGCCTCACCCTGCTCACATGCCTGCGCCACATTCGCCAGGGCGACGGCGCCGATGGCCAGCCGGTGCCGGGCCGGGGCCGTTCTGCCAGCCAGCGTGCGGTGCTGGCCCGGTTGGACCGCGCTACGGCCGGCATGGGTGTTCTGCTGGAAGTGCTGCATGCCGCGGAACGCGTGCGTGTGGACGGCGAGCCGGACCAGCAGGTGGGGGACGACGTGCGCGAAGGCCTGTTGCTGGCCTGCCGCGGGTTGTGCGAATACATGGGCACGCAACTGCCGACCGGGTAAGGCCACGCCCCGGGTAGATGGGCTTTTTGTAGGGTCGAGCCATGCTCGACTGACGCCCGCCACGCGAACAGCAGCCAAGCATGGCTTGGCTCTACAGGGCATGCGGCAGAATCCTGCGCGCCGCGCCGCCGGGCATGGCCCGGCGCTACCGGGTAGAACCACGCCGTGCGTGGATGGGCATCGCGAGCCATGGGGTCAGAGCCCTTTGCTGCGCAAAGGGATCTGACCCCGTGCCTTACGCCGAGGCGTAGCGCACGGCGGTGCCGATCCAGCGCTGCACCACGCGGTCGGCCAGCGCGGGCTGCTGGGCCAGCAGGCGTTCGGCCAGGTCGTGCACGCCCGGCAGCAGGCCGGCGTCACGGGCCAGGTCGGCAATGCGGAAGCCGGCCAGGCCGGTCTGCCGGGTGCCCAGCAGTTCGCCGGGGCCGCGCAGTTCCAGATCCTTTTCGGCAATGACGAAGCCATCGTTGGTTTCGCGCATGGTCTGCAGGCGCTCGCGCGCCATCTGCGAAAGCGGCGCCTGGTACAGCAGCACGCAGCGCGACACCGCCGAGCCGCGCCCTACCCGCCCGCGCAGCTGGTGCAACTGCGCCAGGCCCAGACGCTCGGCATTCTCGATCACCATCAGCGAGGCGTTGGGCACGTCCACGCCCACTTCAATCACCGTGGTGGCCACCAGCAGATCGATGTCGCCGGCTTTGAAGGCGACCATCGTCGCCAGCTTTTCCGCCGCCTTCAGCCGGCCATGCACCAGCCCCACCCGCACGCCCGGCAGCAGCGCCTGCAGCGATTCGTAGGTGGCCTGCGCGGGTGTGGCATCCAGCTCTTCGCTTTCCTCGATGAGGGTGCACACCCAGTACACCTGCCGGCCTTCCTGGCAGGCCAGGGCGATGCGCTCGATCAGTTCCGGGCGACGGTCGTTGTTCAGTGCCACGGTCTGCACCGGGGTGCGGCCGGGCGGCAGTTCGTCGATGGCCGAGACATCCAGATCGGCATATTCGGACATGGCCAGCGTGCGCGGAATGGGCGTGGCGGTCATCACCAACTGGTGCGGCACGCTGTGTGCGCCGGCCCCCTTGTCACGCAGCGCCAAGCGCTGGTGCACGCCGAAGCGGTGCTGCTCGTCGGCGATGGCCAGGGCCAGATCCTGGAACACCACCGCCTCCTGCATCAGCGCGTGGGTACCGACCACCACCTGCGCTTCGCCGTTGGCGACCTGCTCGATCACCTTGGCGCGGGCCTTGCCGGTCACCTTGCCGGCCAGCCAGGCAATGCGCACGCCCAGCGGTTCCAGCCAGCCGCGCAGGTTGTTGAGGTGCTGTTCGGCCAGCAGTTCGGTGGGCGCGGCCAGGGCGACCTGCTTGCCCTGCTCCACTGCCAGCATGGCCGCCAGCGCGGCCACCACGGTCTTGCCGGAGCCGACATCGCCCTGCACCAGCCGCAGCATCGGGCTGGGCCGTGCCAGGTCTTCGCGGATCTGCTTGAACACCCGTGCCTGCGCGCCGGTCAGAGCGAACGGCAGTTGCTTCAGCAGGGCCTTGGCCAGCTTGCCCGGGCCCGCCAGCGGCGGCGCGTGGTGGGCCTGCAGGGCAATGCGCTGGCGGCGCAGGCTGAGGTGGTGGGCCAGCAGTTCTTCCATCGCCAGTCGGCGCTGCGCCGGGTGGGTGCCGGCGGCCAGCGCGGCCAGATCGGCATCCGGCGGCGGCCGGTGCACGGTCAGCAGCGCGCTGCGCAGCGAGGGCAGGCCCAGGCCATCGAGCCAGCCAGTGGGCAGCAGCTCCAGCGTGTCTTCTTCGGGAAGGCGGTCCAGCGCCTGGCCGATCAGCTTGCGCATCGTCATCGGCCCCACGCCTTCCACCGTGGGATAGACCGGGTCCAGGCGATCGCCCAGGTCGGGATCGTCATGGCGGCCCAGCACCTGGTAGCTGGGGTGGACGATTTCCAGCCCCAGATGGCCCGGTTTCGGCGTGCCGAAGCAGCGCAGCCGGTTACCCACCGCGAACTGGCCCACCTGCTGCTGGCGGAAGTGGAAGAAGCGCAACACCAGGGTGCCGCGGCCTTCATCCTCCACCGCCACCTTCAGCATGGGCCGGTGGCGCATGCCGCGTTCGACCGCCACCACGCGCACGTCCACCTGCGCCGGCACGCCGTTGCGCAGGTCTTCAATCAGGGTCAGGCGGGTACGGTCTTCATAGCGCAGTGGCAGGTGCAGCCACAGATCCTGCAGGGTGGCCAGGCCACGCGCCTGCAGTTTGGCGGCCACGGCCGGACCCACGCCGGCCAGCATCGCCAGGGATGCTTCGCCGGACGGTGACAGTGCCGGGGTGACCGCCGCCTTGCGTGCCACGTGGGGGTCAGTCGATGACCATCACCGCATCAACCTCGAAGTTGGCGCCCTTCGGCAGGCCCGAGACTTCGATGGTGGAACGGGCCGGGAACGGCGCCTGGAAGTAGTCCTGCATGACCGCGTTGACCTTGGCGAACTCGCCCAGGTCGGTCAGGTACAGGCCCAGGCGCACGACCTTGTCCAGCGAACCGCCGGCGGCTTCGGCCACGGCCTTCAGGTTGTCGAAGGCGCGGCGGGCCTGCGCTTCGATATCACCGGCACCGACGATGTCACCGGTGGCCGGGTCCAGCGGAATCTGGCCGGAGAAGTACACGGTGTTGCCGGCGCGCACGGCCTGCGAGTACGGGCCGATGGCGGCGGGTGCCTTTTCGGTGTTGATGATCTGGCGGGACATGGTCGCTCCGGTACTTTGGGAAAACAGAGCGGTGATTGTACCGGGTGGGGATGCATCCACGCATGGCGTGGATCTACGGCCTTGGGGTCAGAGCCCTCTCCGTTGGAGAGGGATCCGACCCCAGGTCTGCGTTATTGGCGGCGTACCGACTGCACTACCGACAGGCGGCGCAGGCGGCGCATCACTTCGGCCAGGTGGTTGCGGTCGCGCACTTGGATGTTGAATGCCAGCACCGCGGCGTTGAAGTCGCGGTCCAGGTAGTCCACCCGTTCGATGTTGGAGTGGCTCTGGGCAATCGCGGCGGCCAACTGCGCCAGCACGCCGGTGCCGTTCTCCACTTCCACCACCAGCGCGGTGTCGTAGTCGCCGGACACGGTGGTGTCCCAACCGATCGGCACCCAGCGTTCGGGCGATTTGCGCAGCTCTGCCAGGTTCGGGCAATCCATGCGGTGCACCACGATGCCCTTGCCGGCGGTGTGGTAGCCCATGATCTCGTCGCCGGGAATCGGCTGGCAGCAGCCGGCGAAGGTGACCACGCCGCGTTCGCTGCCGTTGATCAGGATCTTTTCCTGCGAATGGTGGCGCGGGCCGCCACGCAGTTCGGCGTAGGACATCAGCGCCTGCGCAGCCTGGGTTGGCATCCAGTTGCCCAGTGCCACTTCGGCCAGCAACGCTTCCAGGCGCGGGTAGCGGTGCTCGGCCAGGAAGGCGTCCAGGCGGCCCTTGGGCAGGCGCTCCAGCGACGAATCCATCGCTTCCAGCGCACGGTCCAGCATGCGGTGGCCCAGCTGCACGGCGTCTTCGTGTTCCAGCTGTTTCAGCTGGTGGCGGATGGCGGTACGCGCCTTGCTGGTCACCACGAATTCCAGCCACTGCGGCTTGGGCGTGGCCGAACGGGCGGTGATGATCTCCACCGACTGCCCCGACACCAGCTTGGTGCGCAGCGGCACCAGCTTCTTGTCCACGCGCGAGGCCACGGCCATGTTGCCCACGTCGGTGTGCACGGCGTAGGCGAAATCCAGCGCGGTAGCGTTGCGCGGCAGGGCCAGGATCTTGCCCTTCGGGGTGAACAGGTAGACCTCGTCCGGGAACAGGTCGACCTTCACGTTGTCGAGGAATTCCAGCGACGAACCGGCCGCACGCTGCGAATCGATCAGCTCCACGATCCAGGCATGGGCCCGGCTCTGCGCGCTGTTGGGGGTGTCGCCGCCGAACTTGTAGGTCCAGTGCGCGGCCACGCCGCGTTCGGCGATCAGGTCCATTTCCTCGGTGCGGATCTGCACTTCGATGGGCGAACCGTACGGCCCGAACAGCACGGTGTGCAGCGACTGGTAACCGTTGGCCTTGGGAATGGCGATGAAATCGCGGAAACGCCCGTCCAGCGGCTTGAAGGTGGCATGCACCGCACCCAGCGAGTGGTAGCAGCTGGGCACGCTGCGCACGACCAGGCGGAAGCCGAACACGTCCATCACCTGGTCGAAGGATTTGTTCTCGTCGCGCATCTTGTTGTAGATGCTCCACGGGGTCTTGATGCGGCTGACCAGGCGGTGTTCCAGGCCTTCTTTGGCCAACCGCTGCGACAGCTGCACTTCCACCTGCGCCATGGCCTCGCGGCGCACCACCGGCTGGCTGCGGATGTGCTTTTCGATGATCGCGTGGCGCCACGGGTACAGCGCCTTGAAACCCAGGTTCTGCAGTTCGCTCTTGACCAGGCTCATGCCCAGGCGCTGGGCGATGGGCGCGTAGATTTCCAGCGTCTCGCGGGCGATGCGGCCGCGGGCTTCGCGGCTCTGCGCGCCCAGCGTGCGCATGTTGTGCAGGCGGTCGGCCAGCTTGATCATGATCACGCGCAGGTCGCGCGACATCGCCAGCAGCATCTTGCGGAAGCTTTCGGCGGCCGCTTCCTGGCGGTCGCGGAACTTCAGCTTGTCCAGCTTGGTCACGCCGTCGACCAGCTCGGCCACGGCTTCGCCGAACTCGGCGGCCAGTTCCTCGCGGGTCAGCGGGGTGTCTTCGATGGTGTCGTGCAGGATCGCGGCGATCAGCGCTTCCACATCCAGGCCCAGCTCGGCCAGCACCTGGGCCACGGCCACCGGGTGGGTGATGTAGGGTTCGCCCGACTTGCGCGTCTGCCCAGCATGTGCCGACGCACCGACTTCCCAGGCCCGGCGCAGCAGCGGCAGCTGCTCGGGGGGCAGGTAGTGGGCGGCGCGTTCAAGCTGGAGGACGTAATCAGGTACGGCCGCGGCGGTGGGCGCGGCTACCTTGGCAGTGGGGCCTGGGTTCATGCCCGAAGCCTATTCCAGCGCGACGTTTACGGCAAACCCTGAATGCGAAACAGCCCGCACGGGGCGGGCTGTTCGGCTGTCCAGCAATGACCTTGATCGATGCGATCAATCGTCGTTCTTGGACATGTCTTCGTCGGCAACCACTTCAGCGGCGGCCCATTCCAGCGCTTCGCGCTCGGCACGCTCGCGCTCGGCCTTCTCGACTTCGTCGATCAGCGCGTTGTCGATCTTGCGGGCGGCGATTTCGCGCAGCGCCAGCACGGTCGGCTTGTCTTCGGTTTCGCTGTTGTCCAGCGTGGCCTGCACGCCATTGGCGAGCTGGCGGGCGCGCTTGGAGGCCATCATGACCAGGTCGAAACGGTTGTTAACGACTTCCAGGCAATCTTCTACGGTAATGCGGGCCATACGGGCTCCCGGCGACCGGTCGGCCGCTCAGTCGAATGAGGGAAAGGGGACGGAGTGTACGGCCAGGGGCTGGACAAAATCAAGCCAACCCCTGGCGGAGCCTTTTGGAATCAGTCAGTTGCGCCCGAATCCGGGGTCAGCAGGGCCTGGATCAGGCCGGCATGGCGGACCTTCTGGGCCTCCCGGCGCAGGCGGCTGGCGGTGAAGATGGCGCACAGCTCGTTCACCGCGGTGTCGAAGACTTCGTTCACGATCACGTAGTCGAAGTCGTTGAAGTGCAGCATTTCCTCGCGCGCCGCGCCCAGCCGCTGGGCGATCACCGCCTCGCTGTCCTGGCCGCGCTTGCGCATGCGGTCCTGCAGGGCCTGCTTGGACGGCGGCAGGATGAACACCGTTACCGTGCCCGGCACCAGCTGGCGCACCTGCTGGGCGCCCTGCCAGTCGATTTCCAGCAGCACGTCCTGGCCGGCGGCCAGCTGCGGTTCCACCGACTGCCGGGCGGTGCCCTTCCAGTCGCCGTGCACCCAGGCGTGTTCGAAGAAATCGCCGGCGGCGATCATTTCCTCGAACTTCTCCGCGCTGACGAAGTGGTAGTGCTCGCCGTTCACTTCGCCCGGGCGCATGGCGCGCGAGGTGAAGGAGATCGACAGCGCGATCTGCGGGTCGCGCGCCAGGGTGGCGTTGACGATGCTGCTTTTGCCGGCGCCGGACGGCGCGGCCACGATGTACAGGGTGCCGCGCGCGGGCGCACCGATCGGGGTGGGCTGGCTGCTCATTCGATGTTCTGCACCTGTTCGCGGATCTGGTCGATCAGCACCTTCAGTTCCACCGCCGCATTGGACGTGCGGCTGTCCACCGACTTGGAACCCAGGGTGTTGGCTTCGCGGTTGAATTCCTGCAGCAGGAAATCGAGGCGGCGGCCGACCGGCTCGCGCTGCTTCAGCACGCGGCGGATTTCCACGATGTGGCTGCCCAGGCGGTCCAGCTCTTCATCCACGTCCAGCTTCTGCAGCCACATGACCAGTTCCTGCTCGGCGCGGCCGGGGTCGACCGGGTGCGGCAGGTCGGCCAGGCGGGCGGCGAGCTTGGCGCGCTGGCCGTCGCGAATGGCCGGAATGAGCGTGCGTACTTCGGCGGCGATGCGCTCGATCGCATCCACGCGTTCGGCAATGGCGGTGGCCAGCTTGTCGCCTTCACGCTCACGCGCGGCCACGAAGCCGTCCAGCACCTGCTCCAGCAGGGCCAGCGCTTCGACCTGCAGGGCGGCGGCATCGGTGGCCTCGCCCTGGGTCACGCCCGGCAGCTGCAGCAGATCGGTGAAGCTGACCTGCAGGTTGGGGAAATCCGAGGTGAGGCGGTGCGCCAACTGGCCCAGCTGGCCCAGCAGCGCTTCGTTCACCTGCAGGCTGGCGGCGGCTTCGGGTGCGCGCAGGCGCATCACCAGGTCCAGCTTGCCGCGGCTCAGGCGCGCGGCGATGCGTTCGCGCAGCTGCGGTTCCAGCGCACGCAGTTCCTCGGGCAGGCGGGTGCCCACTTCCAGGAAGCGGTGGTTGACCGAGCGCAGCTCGCAGCCCAGCGTGCCCCAGGCCGTGGCGCGCTCGCCACCGGCATAGGCCGTCATGCTTCGAATCATCAGCGTTTCCGATGCTCTCAAAGGGGGAATGGTACCCTAGCGGCCCTATTCGAGCCTCCCTGCCTGCCCCTGACGGGTGCGGGCATGGCGGCGTACCTGCCTGTCTTACCCTCCAGGGAATTCGCACCATGTCCGATGCCCGCCCCAGTGGCCGCCAGCCCGACCAGCTTCGTCCGGTCGTCATCCAACGCGGTTTCACCCGCCACGCCGAAGGCTCGGTGCTGGTCTGCTTCGGCGAAACCCGCGTGCTGTGCACCGCCAGCGTGGAAAACCGCGTGCCCGGCTTCCTGCGCGGCAAGGGCGAAGGCTGGGTGACCGCCGAGTACGGCATGCTGCCGCGCGCCACCCACACCCGCAGCGACCGTGAAGCCGCGCGCGGCAAGCAGGGCGGCCGCACGCTGGAAATCCAGCGCCTGATCGGCCGCAGCCTGCGCGCCTGCGTGGACCGCAACGCGCTGGGCGAACGCACCATCACCCTGGACTGCGACGTGCTGCAGGCCGACGGCGGCACCCGCACCGCCGCCATCACCGGTGCCTATGTGGCCCTGGTCGATGCGGTGAACGTGCTGATGAAGCGCGGCGACATCAAGCGCAACCCGATCCTGGGCGCAGTGGCTGCCGTGTCGGTGGGCGTGTACCGCGGCACGCCGGTGCTGGACCTGGATTACGCCGAAGACAGCGACTGCGATACCGACATGAACGTTGTCATGAACGATGGCGGCGGCTTCATCGAACTGCAGGGCACCGCCGAAGGCCATGCCTTCCGCCGCGATGAACTGGATGCGCTGCTGGGCCTGGCCGAAAAGGGCGTGGGCGAACTGCTGGCCGCGCAGCAGGCGGCGCTGTCGGCATGAACCGGCGCATCGCCCTGACCACCCTGGTGGTGGCCGACTACGACGAAGCCATTGCCTGGTACACCGGCAAGCTCGGCTTCGCCCTGCTTGAGGATATCGACCAGGGCAGCAAGCGCTGGGTGGTGGTCGGGCCGACCGACGGCAGCGCCGCCGCCCTGCTGCTGGCCCGCGCCAGCAATGAGGAACAGCGCAGCCGTATCGGCAACCAGACCGGTGGCCGCGTCGGTTTCTTCCTGAACACCGACGATTTCCGCCGCGACCACGCCGCCATGCTGGCGGCCGGGGTGGAATTCCTGGAAGCCCCGCGCGAAGAACCCTATGCCACCGTCGCGGTTTTCCGCGACCTGTATGGCAACACCTGGGACCTGCTGGAGCCCCGCGCATGAAGAACCTCGTCCTTGCCAGCCACAACGCCGGCAAACTGGTGGAAATGCAGGAGATCCTGGCCGACCTGCCGCTGCAGATCACCTCGGCGGCCGAACTGGGGCTGGGCGATGTGGAGGAAACCGGCCTGACCTTCGTCGAGAACGCGCTGCTGAAGGCACGCGCCGCCTGCGAAGCCACCGGCCTGCCGGCGCTGGCCGATGATTCGGGCCTGATCGTTGATGCATTGGGCGGTGCCCCCGGCCTGTACAGCGCGCGCTATGCCGGCCACCCGACCAACGCGGCGGCCAACAACGCCAAGCTGCTGCAGGCCATGGCCGAGGTGCCCGATGGCCAGCGCAGCGCGCGTTTCTATGCAGTGATCGTCCTGCTGCGCCACGCCACCGACCCGCAGCCGCTGATCTGCGAAGGCCGCTGGGAAGGGCAGATCATCCGCGAACTGCGCGGCACGAATGGCTTTGGCTACAACCCGGTGTTCCTGGACACCACCCACGGCCTGACCGCCGCGGAAATGGAGCCGGCGCTGAAGAACGCGATCAGCCACCGCGCACTGGCCCTGCAGCAGCTGAAGCTGCAGCTGGCTGCCGCTCTCTGACCCACACCCGCACGTAGTTCTGCCGTCATGTCCCACGCCCACGATCACTGCAACCACCTGCCCGGCGAAGCCTGCGACGGCGACCACGGCCACGCCGCACCGGTGCGGCTGGTGCCGCCGCCGCTGTCGCTGTACGTGCACCTGCCCTGGTGCGTGCGCAAATGCCCGTACTGCGATTTCAACTCGCACCAGGCCAAGGGCGAGCTGCCGTTCGATGCCTACATCGACGCCCTGCTGCGCGACCTGGACCAGGATCTGCCGCTGGTCTGGGGCCGGGTGGTGCACAGCGTGTTCTTCGGCGGCGGTACCCCCAGCCTGTTCCCGCCCGAGGCCATCGACCGCTTCCTGCAGCAGGCCAGCGCGCGGCTTCGCTTTGCGCCGAATGCGGAAATCACCCTGGAAACCAACCCGGGCACGGCCGAACACGGGCGCTTCGACCGCTATCGTGCGGCGGGCGTGAACCGGCTCAGCTTCGGCATCCAGAGTTTCGACGATGCCGCGCTGAAACGGCTGGGCCGCATCCATGACAGTGGCGAGGCCGAGCGTGCGGTGAAGATGGCCCAGGACGCGGGCTACGACAACTTCAACATCGACCTGATGTACGCGCTGCCGGAACAGACCCTGGCCGGTGCCGAGGCCGACCTGGAACGCGCATTCGCGCTGCAACCGACGCACATCTCGCACTACCAGCTGACCCTGGAACCGAACACCGTGTTCTTCGCGCGGCCGCCGCAGGGCATTCCCGATGAAGACAACGCCTGGGACATGCAGGAGCACTGCCAGGCCCTGCTGGCGCAGGCCGGTTACGGCCAGTACGAAGTCAGCGCCTATGCCCGCCCCGGCCGGCAGAGCGCGCACAACCTGAACTACTGGCGCTTCGGCGATTACCTGGGCATCGGCGCCGGCGCACACGGCAAGATCAGTTCCGGTGCCGAAGAACACGTGCTGCGGCGCTGGAAGGTCAAGCACCCGCAGGCGTACCTGGACAGCGCCGGCACCCCGGCCTCGTTCGGCGGTGACGAGGTGATCGCTGCCGAGCGCCTGCCGTTCGAGTACATGCTGAACCTGCTGCGCCTGCACGAGGGTTTCAGCCTGCGTGATTTCGAATCGCGGACCGGGCTGCCGCGCAGCGTGCTGGACGCGCCGCTGGCGCAGGCCCGGCAGCGCGGCTGGCTGCAGCTGGCCGACGGCCATGTGCAGCCCACCGAGCTGGGCCGGCGCTTCACCAACGACGTGGTGAGCCTGTTCCTGGAAGATTGATCGCCCTGCCCGGCGGCTGGCGCCCTGCCCTGCCGACACGGTAGATTGCCCCAACGATCCGCGGGAATCCGGAACCCCTCGTCGATGTCTGCCGTCTTTTCATTGTCCAGCGCGGACACCGCGCGCCTGGCCGCCGCCGACCTGCCGCCGCGGGTCCGCGAAGTGCTGGGCGCGTTGATCGGGCTGTGCCACCACACCCTGACCGCGCCGTTGATCCTGACCGTGGAGGCGCTGGAACAGACCCTGCTGCATGACGCCGACCACGCGCGCAACCCGCAGCAGCAGGCCGACCTGCTGGCCCAGCGCGGCCAGCTGCACGCCTTCGCCGGCCACTTCAGCGAGCGCATGCTCGATGCCCTGACCGATGCGCTGGTGCGGCTGCGTGAGCCGGCGGCAGCGCCTGCGCCGACCGTCACGCCGCCCCCGTTGCCGGCCATGATGGGCCTGTCGCTGGTGGCCGAGCACGAGGTCGACCGCGACCTGCTGCTGACCGAGATGGTGCGTCGGGAAGCACTGCGCTCGGGCAACGCCCTGAACCTGCTGGGCCAGCGCATGGGCGTGCTGGCCGCGGCACCGGCCTTCGATGCCGACACGCTGCCGCTGGCGCCACAGGCGCTGTGCGCGATGGTGCGGCGCCTGGCCGAACGCGATGGCTTGAGCATGGAGGTGCAGCTGGCGCTGTACCGCAGTTTCGAGCGGCAGTGCCTGGAACGCCTGGGTGACACCCTGGACCGTGCCAACGCGCTGCTGGCCCAGCACGGCATCCTGCCCGGCCTGGTCTACACCCCCTATCTGGCGCGCTCGTCCGCCACCCGCCGGGTCATCACCCGTTCGGTGGGCCATGAACGCAGCGGCCGCCCCGCGCCGCGCACGGTCACCCCCATGACCGGCTGGGGCGGTTCGGCGCCGGCCGGGTCGTGGTCGAACCTGATGCAGGACGCCTTCGCCGGCGCCGACGCGGCCGCCGCCGGGCTGACCGTACCGGCCAACACCGTGCTGCACGAACTGCTGCAGCAGGCACGGCGCCTGCCCGCGCAGCCACTGGCACTGGAGCCGGCCGCGCTGCCCACCGCCGCCGTGGACGCGGTGTTGGCACGCCTGCAGGGCCAGGCCAGCGCCGCCACCAGCGTGACCGACCTGCAGGGCGCCCTGCTGGCCCAACTGCGCAGCGAACACGGCGCGCAGGCACAGCTGGCCGGTCACGACCGCGACAACCTGGACCTGCTGCGCCTGCTGTTGCAGCAGGTGCAGCAGCAACAACGCGCCGACCCGGTGCCGGCCGCACTGCTGGCGCGCCTGCAGGTGCCACTGGCCCGTGCGGCGATGGCCGACCCGGCCTTCTTCGTGCGCGACGAGCACCCGGCGCGCGAACTGCTGAACCACGTGGCCGAAGCCGGCGCACGCTGGCTGGGCGACGACGACGTGGACCCGCAGCTGCTGCAGCGGCTGGCGCAGAGCGTGCAGGGCCTGCTGGGCCAGGATGCACGCACGCCGGAAGCGTTTGCTGCCGCCAATGAGGAAATCCAGCAGCACCAGCGCGCCGCCGCGCACCGCGCCGAGCTGGCCGAGCGCCGCCACGTAGAAGCCGCGCGCGGCAAGGAACGGCTGGAACTGGCACGCCGCGAAGCCACGGCCCAGATCGACCAGTGGTGCCAGACCACGCAGCCGCCGCGCTTCGTGCAGACCCTGCTGCGCCAGGCCTGGGCCGATGCGCTCACCCTCACCCGCCTGCGCCACGGCGAAGATTCCCCGCAGTGGCGCGAGCGCCTGCAGCAGACCGAGCGCATCGCCACGGTCACGGCCGCACCGGCCAGCGCGGCCGGCATGACCGACGCACCGCTGGCGGCCGACGTGGAAGCGGCGCTGCTGCAGGTGGGCTACCACGCCGAAGAAGCCGCGGCCGTTGCCCGCCGCCTGGCCACCCCCGGCGGCGAAGACGAAAGCACCTCGCGCACCGAACTGAGCGCGCGCCTGAAGGCACGTGCGCGCCTGGGTGAACAGAACGAGAGCGGCACAGACAGCCAGGCCGAGGCCGGCCGCAGCGCGCGCACCGACAGCGAAGAAGCCTGCTACCAGCAGCTGGTCACGCTGCCGTTCGGCGCCTGGTTTGACATCGACCAGGGCGAAGGCGCGCAGCGGCGCCAGCGCCTGTCCTGGTACAGCCTGCTGACCGGGCACGTGCTGCTGGTGAACGCCCGTGGGCAGAAGTCCGGCGAAACCAGCCTGGACACGCTGGCGCGGCAGATGGCCAGCGGCCAGGCCCAGCTGGTGACAGAAGAGAAGGGCCGTCTGGTGGACCGCGCCTGGCAGGCCAGCCTGTCGGCCCTGCGTTCGCTGGCCAGCCGCCTGACCCCGGAGCCCAAGGCATGAGCACGCAACCGCCCGTGGATACCCGCCGCGCACCGCGCCGGCAGGTGGCCGACCTGGTGCCGGTCACCGACCAGATGCGCGACTGCGTGATCGGCCGGCTGGGCAACGTTTCCGAAACCGGCATGCTGATGCTGGCCAGTACCGGCCTGCGCGAGGATGCGCTGTACCAGCTGCGCTTCCCGCTGGCGCTGGGCGACGGTCGCAGCGAAACCATCGACGTCGGCGTGCACCTGCTGTGGAGCGAGCCGGCGCACGTGCCTGGCCAGCACTGGGCGGGCTTTCGTTTCCTGACGCTGTCGCGCGAGCACCGCCAGCTGCTGCGCGGCTGGATTGGCGAAGACAA
This sequence comes from Stenotrophomonas sp. Steno-C17, assembly GCF_056393165.1. Lineage (NCBI taxonomy): Bacteria > Pseudomonadati > Pseudomonadota > Gammaproteobacteria > Lysobacterales > Lysobacteraceae > Stenotrophomonas > Stenotrophomonas sp. Steno-C17. The sequence goes on along the minus strand of NZ_JBWJPD010000004.1, from coordinate 194,199 downwards.
CGACGGCGAACGGGTTTCGACAGGCTGAGTGCCGGTTCCGGCACAGCGGTTTTCTGCGGTATGCGGCAGAATCTAGGGCCGTTTTCCGAGTCGAGCCACCGCAATGATCCAGCAAGACCCCGGCGCCCTGTATTCCGACCACCTGGCCGTGCTGTGCCGACGCGCCGAACAGGCGCTGGCACGCGGCGGCTTCGACCATCTGGTGGTGCCCAGCGGCACCCTGCACTACCAGGTGTTCGACGATCGTGACTACCCCTATGCGGTGAATCCGCAGTTCAAGGCCTGGCTGCCGCTCACCCGCGTGCCCAACAGCTGGGTGGTATTCACCCCGGGCAAGCGCCCGGCGGTGATCTTCCACCAGCCGTTCGACTACTGGCACGTGGTGCCCGATGCGCCCAGCGGCTGGTGGGTGGAGCACTTCGACATCCACATCATCCGCACGCCGGAAGATGCGCTGGCGCTGCTGCCGACCAATCCGGCGCGCTGCGCGATCCTGGGGGAACCGCAGAGCGCGCTGGGCGCCTACGTGCCGAACAACCCCGCGCAGGTGGTGAACTACCTGGAATGGCACCGCGCCTACAAGACGCCGTATGAAGTCGCGCTGATGCGCCAGGCGCAGGTGCTGGGCGTACGCGGCCACCGCGCGGCCGAGGCTGCCTTCCGCAACGGTGCCGACGAATTCAACATCCACATGGCGTACTGCCAGGCCGTCGGCCAGGATGCCAACGAACTGCCTTACGGCAACATCGTGGCACTGAACGAACACGCCGCCGTGCTGCATTACACCGAGCTGGGCCGCAAGCCACCGCAGCCGCTGCGCAGCTTCCTGATCGATGCCGGCGCCAGCGCGCACGGCTACGCCAGCGACATCACCCGCACCTACGCGGCGCATGGCCACGACGAATTCGCCGCGATGGTCGACGCGGTGGACGCGGCCCAGCAGCAGATGTGCGCGGCGGTGCGTGCCGGCTTCGATTACAAGCAGCTGCACGTGGACGCACATCTGTCGCTGATGGGCGTGCTGAAGGACTTCGGCGTGATCAGGGTTTCGGCGCAGACCGCACTGGAAACCGGCGTCAGCGCCGCGTTCTTCCCGCACGGCATCGGCCATCTGATCGGCCTGCAGGTGCACGACGTGGCGGGTTTTGCCGCCAGCGAAGACGGTGGCCGCATCGAGCGCCCGGCTGGCCACCCGTACCTGCGCCTGACCCGCGTGCTGGAACCGGGCATGGTGGTGACCATCGAACCGGGCCTGTACTTCATCGACATGCTGTTGAATGAAGTGAAGGCCGCCGGCCATGGCGATGCGATCAACTGGGACCGCGTGGACTTCTTCCGCCCGTATGGCGGCATCCGAATCGAAGACGAAGTGCTGTGCACCGAAGGCGACGCGGACAACCTCACGCGGCCGGTGTTTGCAGCGGCCAACGGCTGAGCCCCTCGTGGCTGGGCGCTGGGTGCGGCGGGATTACTGATACCTGGCCGGGCGGATGGGCTGCGCAGGGGACGCTGCAAGTACATCCATGTAAGCTCGGTCGCCGCATCCATGCGGCTCACGCCCCTGCGCAACCCATCCGCCCGGCCACGGACAGTTTCCGTGCGCGTCCAGCCACGGAAAAGAAAAAGGAAATCAAGAGCGGGTCGCTCGCTGCGCTCGCTCTGTGTCGACCAAGGTCGACACCTACCAACGGCCGCGTGAACCAACACCGCACGTTTCAAGAATCGCCGTTACCAACAGCCGCGTGAACCCGTCGAAGGCGGGGCACTGCGGGTTTGCGGGGTGTGAGCCGCATGGATGCGGCGACCAAGCCCCCATGGACGGGTTTACGGCGTCCCCGCAAACCCGCAGTGCCCCGCCATCCCACGGAATGCCGCTCTTGCTTTAGCCGTTGCCGTTGCTTCGGCTTGCAGCGGGTGCAGGGCTGCAAGCCCTGCCGAAACCCCTTAGCCTGCCATCACCGCTTCGATCTCGTCGGCGCTGCGCGCCAGGCCTTCGGTCAGCACGCGATGGCCGTCGTCGGTGATCAGCACGTCATCCTCGGTGCGGATGCCGATACCCCGCCAGCGCGGCTCGACCGTGGTGTCATCCACGCCGATGTACAGGCCCGGCTCGATGGTGAACGCCATGCCCGGCTCCAGCAGGCGCGATTCGCCAGCCAGCCGGTAGTCGCCCACGTCGTGCACGTCCAGGCCGATCCAATGCCCGGTCTTGTGCCGGTAGAAACGCTGGTACAGCCCTTCGGCCAGGTTCTTTTCCAGCGTGCCCTTCAGCAGGCCCAGACGCAGCAGGCCTTCGGTCAGGGTCTGCACCGCGGCCAGATGGCCCGTCTCGTAAGCCACGCCGGGCCGCGCCTGGGCCAGTGCCGCCGCCTGCGCCTGGCCGACCAGATCGTGCAGCGCGCGCTGTTCGGCGCTGAAACGGCCATTCACCGGGAACGTGCGGGTGATGTCACTGGCGTAGCCACGGTACTCGGCACCGGCATCGATCAGCACCAGCTCGCCATCACGCGAGCGCGCATTGTTGTCGCGGTAGTGCAGGATGCAACCGTTGCGCCCGGCACCGACAATGCTGCAGTACGCCGGCACGGCATCGTTGGCGCGGAACACGCGTTCCAGCTCGGCCTGCAGTTCGTACTCGTGGATGCCCGCTTTTGCGGCCTTCATTGCTGCGAGGTGGGCGCGCACGCTGACCTGCGCGGCGTGCTGCATCAACGCCACTTCCGCACCGGACTTGAACAGGCGCTGCTCGTGCAGCAGGTGCCCCAGTTCCAGGAACTCATGCGGTGGCTGCGCGCCGTGGCGCACCTGCGAACGCACGCGGTTCACCCAGCCGATCAGCTTCAGGTCGAAATCCGCTTCGCGGCCAAAGTGGTAGTAGACGCGCGAACGCCCTTCCAGCAGCCCCGGCAGGATGTCGTCCAGATCATCGATCGGGTAGGCATCGTCCATGCCGTAGTGCGCCACCGCCCCGTCCTGGCCGGCACGGCTGCCATCCCAGGCTTCGCGCTCGGCATCGCGTTCGCGGCAGAACAGGATGGCTTCGCCGTGGCGGCGGCCGGGAATCAGCACCAGCACCGCCTCCGGTTCCGGGAACCCACTCAGGTACTGGAAGTCCGAATCCTGGCGGAACGGGAAATGGGTATCCAGGCTGCGCACCTTCTCCGAGGCCGCCGGCAGGACCAGGATCGCATCGTCGCCGGCCATGTCCATCAGCTGGCGGCGGCGGCGCTTGTACTCGCCGGCGGCAATGCCGGTGCGCTGCTTGATATCCATCAGTTCAGGCGCTGGCGGTGGCGTGCGGCCAACACCACATCGCCGTGCAGCAGCAGCACCGCCACGCGGATGAATTCCTCGATTTCCGACAGTGCCTCGTCATCGTCCTCGCCACCGGCTTCGAAATCCTCGCTGGAGGCACGTGCCAGGCTGGCCATGTCGGTCAGGGCTTCCTCGCCCTCTTCGGACAGGATGGGACGGCGACCGCCGCTGCCCAGGCCAAAACCGCCCAGGAACGAACGGGTCCAGCTGAACATGGCATCGGCCTGCGCGGCCACGTCATCGTTGTCGGTCAGCAGCAGCTCGAAGGCGAAATCGCGGTCTTCCAGCTGCTTGATGGTGGCTTCCAGCAGCTGCGCCAGCGCGCTGCCCGGGGCGACCGGGGCCAGGTTGTCGTCGGCCAGCACGCGGGCCGGCCAGTCGTTGCCGGGGGCGCCGCCGGCGGCCAGCCAGCCGCACAGGCCGCCATGCAGCTCGGCAGCGGTGGCGCCCAGGCCCAGTTCCTGGCTGGCGCGGGAAACGTCGTCGACGGAGGGAAGTTCGGTCATCGTGCGGCTCGTTCGTAAGGGAAACCCGGGGTGCGCACGCGCGCGCCCGTGAGCCCTGTAGTGTAGCAACCCAACCGGGTCCTCCTCGTGGCAGTCCGGCCCTGCTGCGACAACGCTTGACCGCCCTCACCCGGCTTGCCTATCGTGCGGCATGGAACCCGCCGACCCCCTTGCCCAGCTGCAGGCTTTTGCCGCCCGCGTGGAAGCGCTGCTTGAGCGCAACCAGCGCCTGGCCGAGGAGAACCGCAGCCTGCGCCACCAGCAGGAGCAGCTGGTGGCCGAGCGGTCCACCCTGCTGGCCAAGAACGAACAGGCCCGTTCGCGGGTGGAAGCGATGATCAGCCGGCTCAAATCACTGGAGCAGCACACATGAGCGCAGAACCGGTCAGTGTCCGCATCCTTGATCGTGAATACACCGTGGGCGTGGGCGGCGATGAACGCGACAGCCTGATGGCCGCCGCGCGCCTGCTGGATGCACGCATGCGCGAGATCCGCGGCAGCAACCGCATGGCGGCCGTGGATCGGGTGGCGGTGCTGGCCGCACTGAACCTGGCCCACGAACTGCAGCTGCTGCGCGACGAAAACGCACGCCAGGCCGTGGCCCTGCAGCAGACACTGGCCGATCTGAACCGGCGCCTGGACCGCGCGATCGATAGCAGCGTGTGAGCAAGGCGCGCAACACGTCTTCTCATATCTGAATTGGCACGGACTGTTGCCGACGAACGGCCTATCCAGATCGTGCGTGCTGGCTATAATGGCCACGCGTTCTCTGCGGTACTCGACGGCATGTGCAAACATTCGCCTTGTCCCTTAAGAACGACACCGGGAGCGCGACAGCACCGGGAGTGCAGGTCCGCCTTGTAGCGGGAAGCCCGATGGTTCTCCAGCGTTCCCACTTGAGCCCCCGGGTTCAAGGTCGTTTCGCATGCATCGACATTGCGGAGAATGCAATATTCCAGCAAGGGCGGCGTCTTCGGGCGTCGCCCTTGTTCTTTCCGGCACAATGGCCGCTGTTTCCTGCCGCCACCTGCCATGACCGACCTGCGCCAGGCCCTGCGCCACGACCTGCGGCAACGCCGCCGCGCACTTTCCGCGCCTCTCCGCATCGCTGCGGCCGAATCGCTGGCCGACGCCCTGCTGGCCCTGCCCTTCGCCCCGCGCGAAGGCGCCGTGGCCGGCTACTGGGCGCTGGATGGCGAGATCGCCCTGCACCGCTGGCAGCTGCAGTTGCCTGACACCGTGACCTACTGCCTGCCGGTGCTGGCCGGCGAGGTGCTGCGCTTCGCCCCGTGGCGGCCGGGCCAGCCCTTGACCAGCAACCGTTACGGCATTCCCGAGCCCGACGTGGCCACGGCCGACACCCTGGATGCGACACAGATGGCGCTGGTGGTCACCCCACTGGTGGGCTTCGACGCACAGTGCCGGCGGCTGGGCATGGGGGGCGGCTGGTATGATCGCAGCTTCGCCTTCCGCCATGATCGGCCGGCACCGCCCTGGCTGGTCGGTGCGGCGTTCGCGGCGCAGCAGGTCGAGTCCTTGCCGGTGGCGTCGTGGGACGTGCCGGTGGATGCGATCTGCACCGAAGACGGCACCCTGTTCCCCTCCGCTGCCCCCGTGAACGCATGACCGCCCGCAAGCGCTATTGGCTGATGAAGTCCGAACCGGACGCTTTTTCCATCGATGACCTGGCCAAAGTGAAGGTCGAGCCCTGGAACGGCGTGCGCAACTACCAGGCGCGCAACTTCATGCGCGATGGCATGCAGGTGGGCGACGGCATCCTGTTCTACCACTCCAATACCAAGGTGCCCGGCATCGTCGGCCTGGCCACGGTGGCCAGCCCGGCCTACCCGGACGACACCCAGTTCGACCCCGGATCCGACTACCACGACCCCAAGAGCACGCGCGAGAACCCGCGCTGGATGCTGGTGGACGTGGCCTTCGAGCGCAAGCTGCCGCAGGTGATCGCGCTGGACGAGATCAAGCTGCACGCCGACGAACTCGGCGAAGGTTTCCCGCTGGTGGCCAAGGGCAACCGGCTGTCGGTGTTCCCGGTCACGGCGCCGCAGTGGAAGCTGCTGCTGTCGCTGGAAAAGAAATCCTGATTCCCTGCCTGAGAGTTCTCCCATGTCCGAAGCCAAGCGCCTGGCCGCTGAAAAAGCCATCGAATACGTCGAAGACGGCATGATCGTCGGGGTCGGCACCGGTTCCACCGTGGCCTACTTCATTGATGCGCTGGCCCGCATCCAGCACCGCATCAAGGGTGCGGTGTCCAGCTCGGAGCAGAGCACCGCGCGCCTGAAGCAGCACGGCATCGAGGTGATCGAGCTGAACCACACCGGCACCCTGTCGCTGTACGTGGACGGCGCCGATGAGTGCGATCCGGGCAAGTGCCTGATCAAGGGCGGTGGTGCCGCGCTGACCCGCGAAAAGATCATCGCCGAGGCCAGCGAGCGTTTCGTCTGCATCGTCGATCCCAGCAAGCAGGTACCGGTGCTGGGCACCTTCCCGCTGCCGGTGGAAGTGATTCCGATGGCACGCAGCCTGGTGGCCCGGCAGATCCGCGACATGACCGGCGGCCAGCCGACCTGGCGCGAGGGCGTGGTGACCGACAACGGCAACCAGATCCTGGACATCCACAACCTGCAGATCACCGATCCGGAAAAGCTGGAGCGTGAACTGAACCAGCTGCCGGGCGTGGTCTGCGTGGGCTTGTTCGCCCGCCGCCGCGCCGATGTGGTGATTGTCGGCGGCGAACCGCCGGTCGTGCTCTGACCCCTGCGAAGGACCCTGACGATGTCGCTGTTGCGTTCGCTGCTGATGCTTCCGCTGCTGGCCCTGACCGGCTGTGCCACCGACGCCGCCCGCCACTGGGTGGAACTGGACGGTGCCCGTTACCAGGTCGAGCTGGCCACCAACGATGCCACCCGCGCCCGCGGTCTGATGTTCCGCGACCAGATGCCGGCCGACCACGGCATGCTGTTCGTGCACGAGCAGGAGGACATGCAGGCGTACTGGATGAAGAACACCCGGATCGCGCTGGACATCCTGTACTTCGACAGCCAGCGCCGGCTGGTCAGCCAGCAGCGCGATGTGCCGCCCTGCTCGGCCGGTGACCTGTGCCCGCCCTACCCCAGCAGCGGCCCTGCCCGCTACGTGCTGGAACTCAACGCGGGCCAGGCTGAGAAGCTGAAGCTGAAGGACGGTACCGAGCTGACCTTCGGCCCGGGCATCGCGAACTGAGGGACGGCCGGGCTGCGCCCGGCACCCGCCGAATCAACGTCAACGTCAACGTCAACGTCAACGTCAACGTCAAATTCGCGCATTTCGAAGGATGGCGGGGTGGGTCCGGTTGCGGGGGACGGCGCAAGTACGTCCCTGTAGCCTTGGCCGCGGCATCCATGCCGCGGACACCCCCGCAACCGGACCCACCCCGCCTTCGACAGTTGGCCGCGATCCGTCGGAACGGCACGGGGTCGGATCCCGTTGCTGCGCAACGGGCTCCGACCCCAGATGGATTTCGATATCTGACAGAAAAACCGTGTCGACCAAGGTCGACACCTACCAACAACCGCGCGCCCCAACAGACGCGTGAACCTGTCAGAGGCGGGGCGGTGTCGCAGTGCGGGGTGTCCGCCGCATGGATGCGGCGGCCAAGCCTACACGGACGTACTTGCGGCGTCCCCGCACTGCGACACCGCCCCGCCCACTCGCGGAAAACCCGCTTTTGCCGTTGACGTTGCTCCAAAGCAGGTGCAGGGCTGCAAGCCCTGCCCAAAAACCCCTTACCGTGCCTGTTCCTGCTTGCGCACGATCGCCATCGCGATCTCCAGCGATTGTTCGTAGTTCAGGCGCGGGTCCACCGTCGAACGGTAGGCACGCTCCAGGTCGCGCTCGGTCAGTTCACGCGCACCGCCGGTGCATTCAGTCACATCCTCGCCGGTCAGCTCCAGGTGCACGCCGCCCAGCCGCGTGCCCGCTGCCGCGTGCAGATCGAAGGACAGCTCCACTTCGCTGCGCACGTTGTCGAAGCGGCGCGTCTTGAAACCGTTCGCCGTGCTTTCGGTATTGCCATGCATGGCATCGCAGACCCACAGCACGCGACGGCCATCGCGCTTGACTGCGTCCAGCAACGGCGGCAGCTTTTCCGCAATCTGCGCTGCGCCCATGCGGTGGATGAAGCTCAGGCGGCCCGGTTCGTCCTCGGGGTTGAGCACATCGATCAGGCGCAGCAACTGGTCCGGCTGCACCGACGGCCCCACCTTGATCGCGATCGGATTGCGCACGCCACGCAGGTATTCCACGTGCGCGCCATCCAGCGCCGCCGTGCGCATGCCGATCCACGGGTAATGCGTGCTCAGGTTCAACCAGCCCTGCTGGCGCGGCACCTGTCGGGTCAACGCCTGCTCGTAGTGCAGCAGCAGGGCTTCGTGCGAGGTGTAGAAATCAATGCGGTTGAGGTTGTGCACCCGGGCCCCGGCCAGGGTTTCCATGAAATGCACGGCGTCACCGATCGAGGCCACCATCTTCTGGTACTCGGCGGCCAGCGGCGAATGCCGCACCCAGTCCAGGTTCCAGTATTCGGGGTGATGCAGGTCGGCGAAGCCGCCGTCGATCAGCGCACGCACGAAGTTCATCGTCATTGCCGAATGGGCGTGCGCCTGCAGCATCCGCTTCGGGTCGGGCAGGCGCGCCGCCTCGGTGAACGCCGGCGCGTTGATCACATCGCCGCGGTAGCTGGGCAGGGTCACACCGTCGCGGGTCTCGGTGTCGGCCGAGCGCGGCTTGGCGTACTGGCCGGCGAAGCGACCCACGCGGATCACCGGCTGGCGCAGGCCATGCACCAGCACCAGGCTCATCTGCAGCAGCACCTTCAGCCGATTGGAAATCGTGCCCGACTCACAGTCGCTGAAATTCTCCGCGCAGTCTCCGCCCTGCAGCAGGAAGCGCTTGCCTTCCTGCGCGTCGGCCAACTGCTGCTTCAGCGCCAGGATCTCCCAGGAGGTCACCAGCGGCGGCAGCCGCTTGAGTTCATGCAGGGCCGCATCCAAGGCCACCGGATCCGGGTAGGTCGGCATCTGCAGGGCGGTCTTGCCGCGCCAGCTCTCCGGCGACCAGCCAGCGCCAACGGCAGGGGCAGCGGGGTCAACGGCAGGCGGAACAGCGGACAGGCTCATTGCGGACATCCGGAGGAACGGGGGGAGCGTTCATGGTCGCAGAGGCCGCGGCTGACGCAAAGCACCTGGTCCGGGTCGGCCAGCTGAACGGCGCAGAAAGCGCACGCCGATCCGCCACATCCGGCATGCCCCACCGGCCCCGCGCAGGCGCATGATCCGCACTCAGTTGTTAGGAAGTAACACTTCCCGTCATGGACCGGCCCTTCCCTCCCTTCGACCCTCTCCCGACCATGAAGCCCTCCCCGCTCGCAACGGCCGTCACCCTCGTCCTGGCCCTGGCCAGCCTGCCCACCCTGGCCCAGGCCGCCGACAGCGCGTCCCCGGCCGTGAAAGACCTGGACGTGGTCACCGTCAGCGCCCAGCTCGACCAGGCACGCAATGCGCTCTCCCCGGACATCGGCAGCAGCCAGTACCAGATCACCGCCGAGGACATCCAGAAACAGCCGCTGGGCGCTGCGGCGCCGCTCAGCCAGGTGCTGCTGCAGGCACCGGGCGTGGTCCAGGACTCCTACGGCGGCGTACACGTGCGCGGCGACCACGCCAATCTGCAGTACCGGATCAACGGCGTGCTGCTGCCCGAATCCATTTCCGGCTTCGGCCAGACCCTGGATGCGCGCACCATCAAGAGCATCCGCCTGATGGACGGCGCACTCCCGGCCCAGTTCGGCGAGCGCACCGCCGCAGTGGTCGACATCACCACCCGCAGCGGCGCCGAGCTGGGCAATGGCGGCAGCGTCGGCCTCACCACGGGCTCCTACGGCAAGGTGAACCCCAACGCCTCGTGGTGGGGCAGCCAGGGGCGCTGGAGCTGGTTCCTGACCGGCAACTACGACCAGAACGAGGTCGGCCTGGAAAGCCCGACCAACGCCCGCCGGCCGCAGCATGACGACACCCACCAGGGCAAGGCGTTCGCCGACCTGACCTATCTGGTCAACGACAGCACACGCCTGAGCCTGTTCGCCGGCTTTGCCAACAACCGCTTCCAGATTCCGGTGAACCCCGGACAGGATCCGCAGTTCGGTTACCTGGACACCACCACCTTCGACTCCAGCCAGCTGGACGAAACCCAGCGCGAAACCACCCGCTTCGGCATGCTGGTGCTGCAGGGCAACCTGGGCGACACCGCCTACCAGCTCTCGGCCGGCCAGCGCTACAGCGATGTGGGCTTCAATCCCGACGTCGCCGGCGACCTGGTGTTCAGCGGCGTCGCATCGCAGGTGCAGCGCAGCAACCGCGCCAGCACCGTGCAGGCCGATTTCTCCACGCCGCTGGGCATGAACCACACCCTGCGCTATGGGCTGTACGGCAACCACGAAGATGCGCGGGCCAGCAACGCCAGCTGGGTGTTCCCGGTGGATGCGCAGGGCCAGCAGGCCAGTACCACGCCGCTGCAGATTGCCGACGCCAATGCATTCACCGCGCGCACCGCCGCGCTGTATGTGCAGGACGAATGGCGCATCGGTGACGACTGGACCGTGAACTACGGCCTGCGCGGCGACCGCTACACGGCCTTCGGCCATACCGAAGGCCAGTTGAGCCCGCGCCTGGGCGTGGTCTGGAACGCCAGCGACAGCACCACCGTCCACGCCGGCTACTCGCGCTACTTCACGCCACCGGCCAGCGAACTGATCGGCAGCACCGACATCGCCCTCTACGACGGCACCACCAACGCACAGCCCGCCGGCGGCACGACCACGCCGCTGGCCGAGCGCAGCGACTATTACGACATCGGCGTTTCACAGCAGGTGGGCGATCACCTCACCCTGGGCCTGGATGCCTACGACCGCCGGGTGGACCGCCTGCAGGACGAAGGCCAGTTCGGCGCTGCCTACATCTACTCCACCTTCAACTACCGCCGCGGCCATATCCGTGGGCTGGAATTCAGCGCCGACTACAGCAACGGGCCCTTCAGCGCCTACTTCAACGCGGCACTGAGCAAGGCCATCGGCACCGACGTCGTTACCGGCCAGTACAACCTCGATCCGGACGCGCTGGCCTATGCCGCCCAGCACTGGATCCACCTGGACCACGACCAGCGCCTGACCTCGTCCGGCGGCCTGAGCTACGCCTTCGCCGGGCACAACCGGGTGGGCGCGAACTACGTGTTCGGCAGCGGCCTGCGTTCGGACACCGACACCGCGCCCAATGGCGGCGAGCTGCCGTCGTACCTGCAGGTGAACCTGAGCGCCGGGCACGATTTCAACGCCGACAGTGGCCACCCGCTGCACGTGCAGGTGGCGGTCATCAACGCATTGGACCGCAGCTACCAGCTGCGTGACGGCGGCGGCGTAGGCGTCTTTGCCCCGCAGTGGGGGCCGCGCCGCGGCGCTTACCTCAGCCTGCAGCAGGACTTCTAAGCAGACAGGGGTCAGACAGGGGTCGGATCCCTTTGCGCAGCAAAGGGCTCTGACCCCGCTTGGTTCTCAACGCGCAACCTTGCGCAGCGACACCAGCAGCGCCCACAGCGCCAGCAGCGCGAACCACACACCCGACCACATCGGCATGGTCAGGCCCAGGAACGTCCAGTCGATGTTGCCGCAGTTGCCGGTGCCGGTCAGCACCGTGCGGAACACTTCCAGCGGGCCCATCGTTTCGCTCAGGAAGCTCAGCGGCGGGCCGCAGGTTGCGCCCATTTCCGGCGGCAGCAGCTGCACGTACACGTGGCGCGCGGCAATGCCGAAACCGACCGCGGCGGCGATGAAGGCCAGCACGCCATACGTGGCGCGGCCGGGCCGGTTCGACGGCCCGTGCAGCGCACCGATCAGGAACAGCAGGCCGAGTGCGGCAAAGGCCAGGCGCTGGAAGATGCACAGCGGACAGGGCTCCAGCCCCATCTTCAACTGCAGGAAGATGGCGTAGCCCAGCAGGCCTGCGCAGATCAGGAAGCCCAGCAGGAACTGGGCGCGGAAGGGCCAACGCAGAGGATTCATCAGCAACGCTCGAATGGATCAGGCGCCAAGCGTAACCGAGACCCTGCGCCGTTCGAACCGCTGCAGGCCACGCTTGTCGGAACGGTGTGGGTCAGATCCCTTTGCGCAGGCAAAGGGCTCTGACCCGGTACGCGGCGATCATGGGGTCAGAACCCGTGCCTGCGGCACGGGATCCGACCCCGGATCCGCCCCCGGAAACGCAAAAGCCCGGCAGTTGCCGGGCTTTCGCTGTGTCGCGTTGGAGCGGTCCGATTACTCGGCCACTTCCTCGGCCACGGCCGGACGGTCGACCAGTTCGACGTAGGCCATCGGCGCATTGTCGCCGGCGCGGAAGCCGCACTTCAGCAGACGCAGGTAGCCGCCCGGACGGTTCGCGTAGCGCGGGCCCAGGATGGTGAACAGGTTGCCCACGGCTTCGTTGTCGCGCAGGCGGGCGAAGGCCAGACGGCGGTTGGCGACGGAGTCGACCTTGGCCAGGGTGATCAGCGGCTCGGCAACGCGGCGCAGTTCCTTGGCCTTCGGCAGGGTGGTCTTGATCAGCTCGTGCTTGAACAGCGAGGCGGCCATGTTCTTGAACATCGCTTCGCGGTGGGCGCTGGTGCGGCTGAACTTACGGCCAGACTTCTGGTGACGCATGGTGGAATTCCTTGGTTAATGATGAGGCGCTGTGGATCGATGTCGCCTTCCTGACGTTGCTGCACGGACTGCGGATGGTCCTGGTCATCCGTCCTGGACGACCTGCCCGCGAACATTGGGTTCGTCGTGGCGTGTTTCGTAAACCGGTTGAAGGCTCCACCGTTGCCGGTGGAGCCTCCGGGTACAGCAGGGGGCCGTATCAGCCCAGCATGCCGTGGCTGGCGACGCCGGCCGGCGGCCAGTTCTCCAGCTTCATGCCAAGCGACAGGCCACGCTGGGCCAGCACTTCCTTGATTTCGGTGAGCGACTTCTTGCCCAGGTTCGGGGTCTTCAGCAGCTCCACTTCGGTCTTCTGGATCAGATCGCCGATGTAGTAGATGCTTTCCGCCTTCAGGCAGTTGGCCGAGCGCACGGTCAGTTCCAGGTCGTCGATCGGGCGCAGCAGCACCGGATCCACGCCGTTGTTGGCCGGCTTGGCCGCACCGCGGTCGCGGTGGGTGAAGTCACCGAACACCGACAGCTGGTCGCTGAGGATGTCGGCGGCGGTGCGCACGGCTTCCTCGGCATCGATGGTGCCGTTGGTCTCGATATCGATGACCAGCTTGTCCAGGTCGGTACGCTGTTCGACGCGCGCCGCTTCCACGGCGTAGGCGACACGGCGGACCGGCGAGAACGAGGCATCCAGGACCAGACGGCCGATGGCACGGGTTTCTTCGTCCGGACGACGACGCGCAGCGGCCGGCTGGTAGCCGAAACCACGCTCGATCTTCAGACGCATGTTGATTGCCGTGTCCTTGGTCAGGTGGCAGATCACATGTTCGCCGTTCAGGATCTCCACATTGTGGTCGACCTTGATATCGGCAGCGGTGACAACGCCCGGGCCCTGCTTGGACAGGGACAGGGTGGCGCTGTCGCCGGAGTGCATACGGATGGCCACGTCCTTCAGGTTCAGCAGGACTTCGAGCACGTCCTCCTGCAGACCTTCGACCGTGGTGTACTCATGCAACACGCCGTCGATTTCGACTTCCGTGATGGCGAAGCCCGGGATGGACGACAGCAGCACGCGACGCAGGGCGTTGCCCAGCGTATGCCCGTAACCCCGCTCCAAAGGTTCGATAACGACCTTTGCACGGGTGTCGGTAAGGCGTTCGATCTGCGGACCGCGAGGACGCAGAACCTGGTTGGCGGTAACCGTCATGTTGCGGGTTCTCCTAGTGAACCCCCGGCCGTCGCCGGGGGCTCTCCAATGTGAATTACTTCGAATACAGCTCGACGATCAGCGCTTCGTTGATGTCCGCAGGCAGGTCCGAACGATCCGGAACAGCCTTGAAGATGCCGGTGAACTTACCGGAATCCACTTCGACCCACGACGGGCTCAGGTCATGCTGGGCGGCGACGGTCAGGGCTTCCTGGACGCGCAGCTGCTTGGCAGCCTTTTCCGACAGAGCGATGGCGTCGCCAGCCTTGACCTGGTACGAAGCCAGGTTGACCGACTTGCCGTTCACGGTGACGCCGCGGTGCGACACCAGCTGACGGGCAGCCGGACGGGTCACGGCGAAGCCCATGCGGTAGACGACGTTGTCCAGGCGGGTTTCCAGCAGCTGCAGCAGGTTCTCGCCGGTGTTGCCCTTCTTGGTCGAGGCCTTCTTGTAGTAGTTGCGGAACTGACGCTCCAGCAGACCGTAGATACGCTTGACCTTCTGCTTTTCGCGCAGCTGGGTGGCGTAGTCGGACAGCTTGCCCTTGCGGGCAGTGGCGCCGTGCTGGCCGGGCTTCTGCTCCAGCTTGCACTTGGAGTCCAGCGCACGCGCCGGGCTCTTCAGGGACAGGTCGGCGCCTTCGCGACGGGCGAGCTTACAGGTAGGACCGATATAACGAGCCATTTCTTATCGCTCCCTTTAGACGCGACGCTTCTTCGGCGGACGGCACCCGTTGTGCGGGATAGGCGTCACGTCGATGATGTTGGTGATCTTGTAGCCGACGTTGTTCAACGAACGCACGGCCGACTCACGGCCCGGACCCGGGCCCTTGATGCGGACTTCCAGCGACTTCACGCCGTAGTCCAGCGCAGCACGACCGGCCTTTTCAGCAGCCACCTGGGCAGCGAAGGGGGTCGACTTGCGCGAACCGCGGAAGCCAGCGCCACCGGAGGTCGCCCACGACAGAGCGTTGCCCTGGCGGTCGGTGATGGTCACGATGGTGTTGTTGAACGAAGCGTGGACGTGGGCAACGCCATCAGTGATGACGCGCTTGATCTTCTTCTTGGTCTTAGCAGCGGGCTTAGCCATTTGTCAGTCCCTTACTTCCTGATCGCCTTGCGCGGACCCTTGCGGGTGCGGGCGTTGGTACGGGTGCGCTGGCCACGCAGCGGGAGGCCACGACGGTGACGCAGGCCGCGGTAGCAGCCCAGGTCCATCAGGCGCTTGATCGCGATACCGATCTCACGGCGCAGATCGCCTTCCACGATGTACTTGCCGACTTCGGCGCGCAGGCGCTCGATTTCCGGCTCCGACAGATCGCGGATCTTGGTGGTCGAAGCAACGCCTGCGACTTCGCAGACCTTCTTCGAACGGGTACGGCCGATGCCGTAAATGCTTTGCAACCCGACCCAGACGTGCTTCTGGGCTGGCAGGTTGACGCCTGCAATACGCGCCATGACGCGGTTCTCCAGCTGAGTGATGGCCGACAGCGCACCGTGGGCGCGCCTATCCGGCAGGATGGATCAAAAAAGTGAACTAGCGATACTAACAAGGTTCCGGTTTACATGGAAGCCCGTGAAACCATTGGTTTCATGAACCCGGCCCGGGGAGTGTGCCCAGGCTCCGGCGCCGGATGGGGTTGGACCTGGAGTTGCCTCCGGGGCCGCCCGCGCTACTCCTGCGCGGGACCACCTCATCACACCCCCACCCGGAACCGCTGCGGGGGCCGCCCTTCGTTTGTGTGGCCGGAGTCCGCGAAGCGGAGGGACCATCACGTCAGGAAGACGAAAGTATAACAGGCTGATCAGCCGCGAGCAAAGCCGCCGCGGTTGCCGCCCTTCAGGTTGGCCTTCTTCAGCAGGCTCTCGTACTGGTGCGACATCAGGTGCGCCTGCACCTGGGCGATGAAGTCCATCACCACCACCACCACGATCAGCAGCGAAGTACCGCCGAAGTAGAACGAGGCGTTCAGCTGCGTGCGCATCAGTTCCGGCAGCAGGCAGACGATCACCAGGTAGGCCGAACCGGCTGCAGTCAGGCGGGTCAGCACGCCGTCGATGTAGTCGGCGGTGGCCTTGCCCGGACGGATGCCCGGAATCAGCGCGCCCGACTTCTTCAGGTTGTCGGCGGTTTCCTGCGAGTTGAACACCAGCGCGGTGTAGAAGAACGCAAAGCCGGTGATCAGCGCAGCGAACACGATCATGTGCAGCGGCTCGCCCGGGCCCAGGGCATTGGCGACCTTCTGCAGGATCTGGCCAAAGGTGCTCTGGTTGGCGGCCTGGCCGGCCCACATGGTCAGCGTGGCCGGGAAGGCCAGCAGGCTGGAGGCGAAGATGGCCGGGATCACACCCGCCATGTTCAGCTTCAGCGGCAGGAACGACGTCTGGTTCATGTACGCGTTGCGGCCGCCCTGGCGACGTGCGTAGTTCACCGTGATGCGGCGCTGGCCGCGTTCGACGAACACCACGAAGAAGGTAAAGGCCAGCACCACGATTGCGATCAGCAGCAGCTGGATGAACTGGATGTTGCCGTCGCGGTAGGCATCGAAGGTATGGATGACCGCGGTCGGCAGACCGGCCACGATGCCGGCGAAGATGATCAGCGACACGCCGTTGCCGATGCCACGCTCGGTCACCTGCTCACCGACCCACATCAGGAACATGGTGCCGGCGGTCAGCGCGATCACGGCGGTGAGCACGAAGCCCATGCCCGGCGCGTAGACAACCGGAGCGCCCGACGGCGAGACCTGGCCCTGCAGGGCCAGCGCGATCGAACCGCCCTGCACCACTGCCAGCAGCACGGCGCCGATGCGCGAATACTGGGTGATCTTGCGGCGACCGGACTCACCTTCCTTCTGCATCGCCTTCAGCGCGGGGAAGATGTGGACGGCCAGCTGCATCACGATCGATGCCGAAATGTACGGCATCACGTTCAGCGCAAAGATGCTGAAACGGTGCAGGGCGCCGCCCGAGAACATGTTGAACATGTCCACGATGCCGCCGCCCTGCTGTTGCATCATGGCAAGCATGGCATCGGGATTGACGCCCGGCACCGGCACGTAGCAGCCAATGCGATAGACGATCAAAGCCCCGACGACGAACAGCAAACGTTGGCGAAGTTCAGTGAACTTGCCCATTCCGCCCGCGAGGTTACCGATGCCAGCTTGCGCCATGATTTTCTTACTCCGTTACGCTGCCGCCGGCAGCTTCGATCGCGGCCTTGGCACCAGCCGTGGCAGCAATACCCTTCAGGGTGAACGCCTTGGTCACTTCGCCCTTGACGACGACCTTGGCCTTCTTGGCAGTGCTCGGCACCAGCTTGGCAGCACGCAGGGCGGCGAAGTCGATCTCACCGGCCGGCAGCTTGTCCAGCGCGTACAGCAGCACTTCAGCGGTGTCCTTGGCGATCGGCGAACGGAAGCCGATCTTCGGCAGACGACGCTGCATGGGGGTCTGGCCGCCTTCGAAGCCAGCCTTGATCTTGCCGCCACCCTTACGGGCGAACGAACCCTTGTGGCCGCGGCCGGCAGTCTTGCCCAGGCCCGAGCCGATACCGCGACCGACGCGGGTGCGCTCGGTGCGGGCGCCCGGTGCCGGGCTCAGTTCATTGAGACGCAGAGTCATGATCGATTACTCCTCAACCTTGACGAGGTAGTGAACGGTGTTGATCAGACCGCGAACCTGCGGGCTGTCCTTCAGTTCACGCACATCGTTGAGCTTGTTCAGACCCAGAGCACGCACCGACAGGCGGTGACGCGACTGAGCACCACGCAGGCCGCGCACCAGGCGCACCTTCACAGTCTTGTTGGACTCATTAGCCATGGTTGAGTTCCTCCACCTTCTTGCCGCGCTTGGCCGCGATGCGAGCCGGCGACTGCGCAGCAGTCAGGCCCTTCACGGTGGCACGCACCAGGTTGATCGGGTTGCGCGAACCGGTGGCCTTGGCCAGCACGTTCTTCACGCCCACCGCTTCCAGCACGGCGCGCATGGCACCGCCGGCGATGACGCCCGTACCTTCCGAAGCCGGCTGCATGAACACGCGTGCAGCGCCGTGGCCATCCTTGATGGTGTGCCACAGGGTGCCGTTGTTCAGGTCAACGCTGACCAGGTTCTTGCGAGCCTGTTCCATCGACTTCTGGATGGCGACCGGCACTTCGCGCGCCTTGCCGTAACCGAAACCGACCTTGCCTTCGCCGTCGCCGACCACGGTCAGGGCGGTGAAGGTGAACTGGCGACCGCCCTTGACGGTCTTGCTGACGCGGTTGACCGCGACCAGCTTCTCGATCATGCCGTCGTCGACTTTCTCTTCGCGGTTGCGGTCGCGATCGCGACCCCGCTGCTGACGTTCTTCTGCCATCTTGATTCCTTGGTTGTTTGGGTATGTACGGCTCGAAGCCGCTTATGGTTGTGAAGTACCGCGTTGTTGCGGTGGGCCGCTGCAGAAGAGCGGCGCCGCCCCGCCTCACTCAGGCGGGCGAGCAGGCGGGCAGGAGACGAAGGTGCCCTGCCCTGACCTCTTAGAACTGCAGGCCGGCTTCGCGGGCGGCGTCAGCCAGGGCCTTGATGCGGCCGTGGTAACGGTAACCCGAACGATCGAAGGCCACCTTCTCGATGCCAGCGGCCTTGGCGCGCTCGGCAACGATGCGGCCAACCTTGGCAGCGGCGTCGGCGTTCTTGCCGTTCTTCAGGCCGTCCTTGATGTCGGCCTGGGTGGTGTTGGCAGCAGCCAGCACCTTGGAGCCGTCGGCGGTGAAGACCTGTGCGTACAGGTGCTGGCCGGTGCGCAGCACCGACAGACGGGCCACACCCAGGTCGCGGATGTGAGCACGGGTCGACTTGGCGCGACGCAGGCGGGCGATGTTCTTGTTCATGATGTGTTTTCCTTGAAAGCTGAAGGTCAGGCTTTTCCCTGGTGAGGGACTCGCGCTTAGGCCTTCTTGGCTTCCTTACGGATGATGACTTCGTCGGAGTACTTCACGCCCTTGCCCTTGTACGGTTCCGGCTTGCGGAACGCACGGATCTTGGCGGCAACTTCACCAACGACCTGCTTGTCGGCGCCCTGGACCAGGATCTCGGTCTGGGTCGGGGTGGTGATGGTGATGCCTTCCGGAGCAACGAACACCACCGGGTGCGAGAAGCCGAGCGACAGGCTCAGGTCCTTGCCCTGCATGGCAGCACGGTAACCCACGCCGACCAGCTCCAGCTTGCGCTCGAAGCCTTCGGAAACACCCTTGACCATGTTGGACAGGATGGCGCGGACGGTACCGGTCAGCGGGATCAGATCCGCATTCTCGGCGCTCAGGGTGGCAACGCCGTTCTCGACGTTGATGGCAATGCCGGCCGGCTTCGGCAGCGACAGGGTGCCCTTCGGGCCCTTGACGGTGACGGATTCGGACTGGACGTTCAGTTCAACCTTACCCAGGACGACGGGCTTCTTGGCTACGCGGGACATATTCTTACTCCTCTCGCCTTAGGCCACGAAGCACAGGACTTCGCCGCCGACGCCCAGCTGGCGCGCCTGCGCATCAGTCATGATGCCCTTGGAGGTGGAAATGATGGAGATACCCAGGCCATTCATGACCTTCGGCAGTTCGCTCTTGCCGCGGTACTGGCGCAGGCCCGAACGCGAGAAGCGCTTCAGGGTCGCGATGACCGGCTTGCCTTCGAAATACTTCAGCACGATTTCCAGCTCGGACTTGTTGTTTTCCAGCTGGGTCACGCGCAGGTCGGTGATGTAACCCTCGTCCTTCAGGACCTGGGCGATCGCAACCTTGATCTTGGACGACGGGGCTTTCACCGTCTGCTTGCCAACCGCGGCCGCATTCTTGATGCGGACCAGCAGGTCGGCGATGGGATCAGTCATGCTCATATGAGTACCTTTGAGTGCACCGATATCCGCTTTCGCGAAAATCTGTTGTCTCCTGGAAACGGGCCAGGTCCCTTCTTGCGGCAGGCCAATGGCCTACCCCTACAACCCCGCTCGCGCAGGGCAAGACGCGGGAGTATACGCCAAAAGAGCCCGACTTGCGCCGGGCTCTTCGGGTTTTTTGCTTGGGCAAGGCTGAATGCCTGCCCTGACCTGTTCAGGAACCCCCGAAGGGGCTCCTGATCGCAGGACCGGCTGGGACTACCAGCTGGCCTTGCGCAGGCCCGGCACGTCGCCACGCATGGTGGCTTCACGCAGCTTGTTGCGGCCCAGGCCGAACTTGCTGTAGACGCCACGCGGACGGCCCGACAGCTCGCAACGGTTGCGCTGACGGCTCGGCGACGAATCGCGCGGCAGCTTGGCCAGCTTGGTTGCGGCGTCGATCTTCTCTTCGTAGGTCGCGTCCTGCGAGGACACGATCTTCTTCAGAGCCGCACGCTTCTCAGCGTACTTCTTGGCCAGCTTTTCCCGCTTGATGTCGCGGTTGACCATGGAGGTCTTTGCCATTTCGGTTTCCTCGACAGATCAGTTACGGAACGGGAACTTGAACGCTGCCAGCAGCGCCTTCGCTTCCGCGTCGGTCTTCGCAGTGGTGGTGATGGCGATATCCATGCCGCGGATCGCGTCGACAGCGTCGAAGTCGATTTCCGGGAAGATGATCTGTTCCTTCACACCCATGTTGAAGTTGCCGCGACCGTCGAAGGAACGACCGGAAACACCACGGAAGTCGCGCACGCGCGGCAGCGAGATGTTGATCAGGCGGTCCAGGAACTCGTACATCTTGTGGCGACGCAGCGTGGTCTTGCAGCCAATCGGCCAACCATCACGGATCTTGAACGACGCAACCGAGATACGCGACTTGGTGACAACCGGCTTCTGGCCGGAAATCTTGGTCATGTCGCCGACGGCGTTTTCCAGGATCTTCTTGTTGGTGGCCGCTTCGCCGACACCCATGTTCAGGGTGACCTTGACCAGCTTCGGCACTTCCATCGGATTGGTGTAGCCGAACTGCTTCATCAGCGCCGGCACCACTTCTTCCTTGTAAAATTTTTCGAGACGGGAAGTCATCTTCACATTCCTCAGGCGTCGAGCGCCTCACCGCTGGAGCGGAACACACGCAGTTTGCGTCCATCCTCCAGCACCTTGAAGCCAACGCGTTCGCCCTTGCCCGAAGCCGGGTTCAGCACATTCACGTTGGAGATATGGATCGACGCTTCACGCTCGACCACGCCGCCGGCAACGCCTGCCTGCGGATTCGGCTTGGTGTGGCGCTTGACGATGTTCACGTTGGCAACGACCACGCGGTCGCCGTCGACGCGAAGCACTTCGCCACGCTCGCCCTTGTCCTTGCCGGCATTGACGACAACCTGGTCGCCCTTCTTGATACGGTTAGCCATGATTATCTCCTGTCGCTCACAGCACTTCGGGAGCGAGCGAGACGATCTTCATGAACTTCTCCGAACGAAGTTCACGGGTCACCGGCCCGAAGATACGGGTACCGATCGGCTCCTGCTTGTTGTTCAGCAGAACGGCAGCGTTGCCGTCGAAGCGGATCAGCGAGCCGTCGGCGCGACGCACACCCTTGCGGGTACGCACCACGACGGCGTCATACACTTCACCCTTCTTGACCTTGCCGCGCGGAATCGCATCCTTCACGGTGACCTTGATGATGTCGCCGATACCGGCGTAACGGCGCTTGGAACCACCCAGCACCTTGAAGCACATCACCTGCTTGGCACCCGAATTGTCCGCGACGTCAAGGTAGCTCTGCATCTGGATCATGATTCAGACTCCTTATTCAGCCGCACGCGTGATGACTTCCACCACGCGCCAGTTCTTGGTCTTGGACATCGGAGCAATCTCGGTCACGCGGACGACATCGCCTTCCTTGCAGGCATTGTCGGCATCGTGGGCGTGCAGCTTGGTCGAGCGCTTGATGTACTTGCCGTACAGCGCGTGCTTGACCTGACGCTCAACCAGGACGGTAACCGTCTTGTCCATCTTGTTGCTGACGACACGGCCTTCGACCGTGCGCAGCGCCTTGTTTTCAGTATTGTCGCTCATAGCGGCCATCCTTACTTCGTGCTGCCGAGCAGGGTCTTGACGCGAGCAATCTCGCGACGGACCCGGCGGATGTCGTGGGTCTTCGGCAGCTGGCCGGTGACCTGCTGCATACGGACAGAGAACTGTTCCTTACGCAGGTCGATCAGGTGGGCCTTGAGTTCGTCAGCCGACTTTTCACGGAGAGTTTTGATATCCATCAGCGCACCGTCCGGGTCACGAAAGTGGTGGTGACCGAGAGCTTGGCGGCGGCCAGGCGGAATGCCTCGCGTGCCACTTCTTCGGTAACACCCTCGATTTCATAGATCATGCGGCCGGGCTGGATCTGGGCCACCCAGTATTCCACGTTGCCCTTACCCGAACCCATTCGAACTTCGATGGGCTTCTTGGTGATGGGCTTGTCGGGGAACACACGGATCCACATCTTGCCGCCGCGCTTGACGTAGCGGCTGATCGAGCGGCGGGCCGCTTCGATCTGGCGCGCGGTCAGCTGACCGTGGGCGGTTGCTTTCAGACCGTACTCGCCGAAGCTGACAGCGTTGGCGCTCCAGCTCAGGCCTTCGTTACGGCCCTTGTGTACCTTGCGGTACTTGGTTCGCTTGGGTTGCAACATTGTCGTTACCTCGCTTCACGAGCCGGGCGCTGACGGTCACCGCGGTCGCCGCGATCGTGACGATCGTTGCGCGACGGGGTGTCGTCCTGCTTTTCCTGGCCAACCTGGGAGAAATCGAAGACCTCGCCCTTGTAGATCCAGACCTTGATGCCGATGATGCCGTAGGTCGTCTTAGCTTCAGCGAAGCCATAGTCGATGTCGGCACGCAGGGTGTGCAGCGGCACGCGGCCTTCGCGGTACCACTCCGAACGGGCGATTTCTGCACCGTTGAGGCGGCCACCGACGTTGACCTTGATGCCCAGGGCACCCAGGCGCATCGCGTTGCCGACCGAGCGCTTCATTGCACGGCGGAACATGATGCGACGCTCCAGCTGCTGGGCGATCGACTCGGCAACGAGCTGCGCGTCCAGTTCCGGCTTGCGCACTTCGGTGACGTTGATGTGCGCCGGGACGCCCATCATTTCGCTCACTTCCTTGCGCAGCTTCTCGATGTCCTCACCGCGCTTGCCGATCACCACGCCCGGACGGGCGGTGTGGATCGTCACGCGAGCGGTCTTGGCCGGACGCTCGATCAGGATCTTGCTGATGCCGGCCTGAGCCAGCTTCTTGCGCAGCATGTCGCGCACTTTCAGGTCGGCTGCCAGGTAACCAGCGAACTCGGCCTTGTTGGCGTACCACTTGGAGTTCCAGTCCTTGGAAATACCGAGACGGATACCAATCGGATGAACTTTATGACCCATGGTCTTTTCCTTATCCGCTTACTTGCCGGCGCCCACAACCACAGTGATGTGGCTGGTGCGCTTGAGGATGCGGGTACCGCGGCCTTTCGCCCGCGCCATGAAACGCTTCAGGGTCGGACCTTCATCAACCATGATGGTCTGAACCTTCAGCTCGTCGACGTCGGCGCCCTGGTTGTTCTCGGCGTTGGCAATAGCCGACTCCACCACCTTCTTGATCAGGTGGGCAGCCTTCTTGTCCGAGAACTTCAGCAGGTTGACCGCACGTTCGGCCGGCAGACCGCGCACCTGGTCAGCGACCAGACGAGCCTTCTGCGGGGAGATGCGCGCAGTGCGCAGGATGGCTTTCGCTTCCATTGTCATCTCTCCTTACTTGCCCGACTTCTTGTCACCACCGTGACCCTTGAAGGTCCGGGTGATGGCAAATTCGCCGAGCTTGTGGCCGACCATGTTCTCGTTGACGAGAACCGGGATGTGGTTCTTGCCGTTATGCACGGCAATGGTGATGCCTACCATGTCAGGCAGGATCATCGAACGGCGCGACCAGGTCTTGATCGGCTTCTTGCTGCCCGCAGCGGCCTCCACCTTCTTGACGAGGTGGTGATCGACGAACGGGCCCTTCTTGAGTGAACGTGCCATGGTCGATTAGCCCCTACGATCGCGGACGATGAACTGCTGAGTGCGCTTGTTATGGCGCGTCTTGTAACCCTTGGTCGGAACACCCCACGGGGTGACCGGATGCGGGTTACCCTGGCCGGCCTTCGCCTCACCACCACCGTGCGGGTGGTCAACCGGGTTCATGGCAGCACCACGAACGGTCGGGCGGACGCCGCGCCAACGCTTGGCACCGGCCTTGCCCAGCTTTTCCAGGCTGTGCTCGTCGTTGCCGACTTCACCGATGGTGGCGCAGCACTCGACCGGAACCTTACGCATTTCACCCGAGCGCAGGCGCAGGGTGGCGTAGATGCCTTCGCGGGCAACCAGCTGCACGGCCGCACCAGCGGCGCGGGCGATCTGAGCGCCCTTGCCGGGCTTCAGTTCGATGCAGTGGATGGTGGTACCGACCGGGATGTTGCGCAGCGGCAGGGTGTTGCCGGCCTTGATCGGGGCGTCCGAACCAGCGATCACCTGATCACCAGCCTTCAGACCCTTCGGGGCGATGATGTAGCGGCGCTCACCGTCGACGTAGCACAGCAGGGCGATGTGGGCGGTGCGATTCGGATCGTATTCGATGCGTTCCACGCGCGCCGGGATGCCCAGCTTGTTGCGCTTGAAGTCGATGATGCGGTAGTGCTGCTTGTGGCCACCACCGACGTGACGCACGGTGATGCGGCCATGGTGGTTACGACCACCCGAGCGGCTCTGCGACTCGACCAGCGCGGCGTGCGGAGCACCCTTGTGCAGGTCGGGAGTGACCACGCGCACGGCCGAACGGCGGCCGGGGGAAGTGGGCTTGAATTTCATCAATGGCATGGGATGTACCTCAGGCCTTGGCCGTTACATCGATCGACTGGCCGTCGGCCAGGCGAACGTACGCCTTGCGCCAATCGCCGCGGCGGCCAGCACGGTTACGGAAGGACTTGTTCTTGCCCTTGACGTTGACCACGTTGACGGCTTCGACCTTGACGTCGAACAGCTGCTCAACCGCGGCCTTTACATCGGCCTTGGTGGCTTCGTTCGAAATTTCGAAGACATACTGATTGGAGAGTTCCTGCAGGCGCGCGGTCTTTTCGGAGACACGCGGGGCACGCAGCACGCTGAAGATTTTTTCGTTGCTGTTCATGCCAGCCACTCCTCGACCTTCTTGACCGCGTCAGCGGTGATGACGACCGTGTCGGCACCAACCAGGGACACCGGATCCAGGCCCTGCACGTCACGCACTTCCACGTAGGGAACGTTGCGAGCCGACAGGTACAGGTGTTCGGAGGCTTCCTCGGTGACGATCAGCGGGCGCTTGCCCACTTCCAGGCCGGCCAGCTTGGCGATCAGACCCTTCGTGCTGGTCGCTTCGACGTCGAAGGACTCCACGATGGTCAGACGGCCCTGACGGTTCAGCTCGGACAGGATCGCGCACATGGCGGCACGGTACTGCTTACGATTGACCTTCTGCTCGAAGCTGCGCGGCTTGGCCGCAAAGGTGACACCGCCGCCGACGAAGATCGGAGCCGTCAGTGCGCCATGACGCGCGCCGCCGCCCTTCTGCTTCTTCGACTTCTTGGTGGTACCTGCCACTTCGGAGCGAGTCTTCTGCGCCTTGGTGCCGGCGCGACCGGCGTTGCGGTAAGCAACGACGACCTGGTGGACCAGATCTTCGCTGAAATCGCGACCGAACACGGCGTCGGAGACCGAGACCTTGTTGTTGCTACCCGTGATAACGAGTTCCATCGTCATCTCTCCTTATGCCTTGCTCGCCGGACGGACGATCACGTCGCCACCCGCCGCGCCCGGAACGGCGCCGCGAACTGCGATCAGACCGCGCTCGACGTCGACCTTGACCACTTCCAGGTTCTGGGTGCTCTGCTGCACCGCGCCCATGTGGCCCGACATCTTCTTGCCCGGGAAAACGCGACCCGGGGTCTGGCGCTGACCCAGCGAACCCGGCGCGCGATGCGACAGCGAGTTACCGTGGGTTGCATCGCCCATACGGAAGTTGTGGCGCTTGATGGTGCCCTGGAAACCCTTACCCTTGGTGACACCCTGGACGTCGACGATCTGGCCGACTTCGAAGATGTCCGCCTTGACTTCGCCGCCAACGGCGAAATCGCCGAGCTGCGCGTCTTCAACGCGGAATTCCCACAGGCCACGACCCGCTTCCACCTTCGCCTTGGCGAAGTGGCCGGCTTCCGGCTTGTTGACCAGGGCAGCGCGACGCGCGCCGACGGTCACCTGCACGGCGCTGTAGCCGTCGGTTTCGACGGTCTTGATCTGCGCGATGCGGTTGGGGGTTGCTTCGATCAGGGTCACCGGGATGGAGCGGCCATCTTCAGTGAACACGCGGCTCATGCCAGCCTTGCGGCCCACGAAGCCCAACGAATACTTCTTCGTCATGGTCGTAGTCCTCAGGTCAGCTTGATCTGAACGTCGACGCCGGCAGCCAGTTCGAGCTTCATCAGCGCGTCCACGGTCTTGTCATTCGGGTCAACGATATCGAGCACGCGCTTGTGCGTGCGGGTCTCGTACTGGTCACGCGCGTCCTTGTCGACGTGCGGGGAAACGAGGACGGTGTAACGCTCGATCTTGGTCGGCAGCGGGATCGGGCCACGCACTTGCGCGCCGGTCCGCTTGGCCGTTTCAACGATCTCGCTGGCCGAACGGTCGATCAGACGATGATCGAACGCTTTCAGCCGGATCCGGATCTTTTGGTCCGCCATGGCGGTAGGTTCCTTCGTTAAAAGAGCGACAGACAAAGCCTCTGGGTTGCTTTGTCCCGTGAAATCCCTGAATACAGACGGCCCGCACTCCTGCAGGCCGACAAGGTCAATCCGTAGACCCCAAAAACGTAGGCAGGCCAGTTTCCCGGTCTGCCCAGACGTGGAAGCATAATGGCACGCAAGGCAGCTGTCAACAGTTGCCTGTTGACGCCGCCTGAATGGCATTGACCGTTCCTGGTCCGGGGAACACAAGGCACATCCTGTGCCTGCTTTCCCATTTGATACGCCCCGATGCCCTACCCAGGCAACATCGGGGCGCAGATACTACCAGATTACGCGATGATCTTCGAGACCACGCCGGCGCCGACGGTACGGCCGCCTTCGCGGATGGCGAAGCGCAGGCCTTCGTCCATTGCCACCGGGTTGATCAGCTCGACAACCATCTTCACGTTGTCGCCCGGCATCACCATCTCGACGCCTTCCGGCAGGTTGGCCTTACCGGTGATGTCGGTGGTACGGAAGTAGAACTGCGGGCGGTAGCCGTTGAAGAACGGGGTGTGACGGCCGCCTTCGTCCTTCGACAGCACGTACACTTCGCCTTCGAAGGTGGTGTGCGGCTTGATGGTGCCCGGCTTGGCCAGAACCTGGCCGCGCTCGACGTCGTCACGCTTGGTGCCGCGCAGCAGCAGACCGGCGTTGTCGCCTGCCTGGCCCTGGTCCAGCAGCTTGCGGAACATTTCGACGCCGGTCACGGTGGTCTTCTGCACCGGACGGATGCCGACGATTTCGATTTCTTCGCCGACCTTGATCACGCCGCGCTCGATACGACCGGTAACCACGGTGCCGCGGCCCGAGATCGAGAACACGTCTTCCACCGGCATCAGGAACGGCTTGTCGACTGCACGCTCCGGCTCCGGAATCCAGGTGTCCAGCGCGTCGACCAGCTTGATGATCGCCGGCACGCCGATGTCGCTCTGGTCGCCTTCCAGCGCCAGACGAGCCGAACCGGCGATGATCGGGGTGTCGTCGCCCGGGAACTCGTACTTGCTCAGCAGTTCACGGACTTCCATTTCGACCAGTTCCAGCAGCTCGGCATCGTCAACCATGTCGGCCTTGTTCAGGAACACGACGATGTACGGCACGCCGACCTGACGCGACAGCAGGATGTGCTCGCGGGTCTGCGGCATCGGGCCGTCAGCGGCCGAGCACACCAGGATCGCGCCGTCCATCTGGGCAGCACCGGTGATCATGTTCTTGACGTAGTCAGCATGGCCCGGGCAATCGACGTGGGCGTAGTGACGGGTGGTGGATTCGTACTCGACGTGCGCGGTCGAGATCGTGATACCACGAGCCTTCTCTTCCGGAGCGGCGTCGATTGCCGAGTAATCCTTGAACTCGCCACCGAAGCGCTCGGCACCGATCTTGGTCAGTGCAGCGGTCAGCGTGGTCTTGCCATGGTCGACGTGACCGATGGTGCCGACGTTGACGTGCGGCTTGGTGCGCTCGAACTTACCCTTTGCCATTGTTGTTTACCTTGATATTGAAAGTGGTTTTCAGGAGAGGCTGAGCGAGGCTCAGCCCTTCTTCATGACGGCTTCGGCGATGTTGTTCGGCGCCGGCTCGTAATGGTCGAATTCCATGGTGAAGGTGGCGCGGCCCTGGGTCTGCGAACGCAGCGCCGTGGCGTAACCGAACATTTCACCCAGCGGGATCATCGCGTTGATGATCGAAGCGGAGCCGTCACCGGTGGTGTCGGAACCCTGCAGCACGCCGCGACGACGGCTGACGTCGCCCATCACGTCACCCTGGTAGTCTTCCGGGGTCACGATCTCGACCTTCATGATCGGCTCCAGCAGGACCGGCTTGGCCTTGGAGAAGCCCTGCTTGAAGGCCATCGACGAGGCCAGCTTGAACGCCATTTCCGACGAGTCGACGTCGTGGTACGAGCCGAACACCAGCTTCACCTTGACGTCCACGACCGGGAAGCCAGCCAGCGGACCGCTGGTGATGGTTTCGCGCAGGCCCTTTTCGATCGACGGGATGAATTCCTTCGGAATCACACCACCGGTGATGTCGTTGATGAACAGGAAGTCGTCCTTGATCAGCGGAGCGATCTTGGCATCGGCACGGTCTTCAGCGGTGATCGGCGACAGCTCGATCACGACGTGACCGTACTGACCCTTACCACCGGACTGCTTGGCGTGCTTGTAGTCCGACTTCACGTCAGCCAGGGTGATGGTTTCGCGGTAGGCCACCTGCGGCGCGCCGACGTTGGCTTCAACGTTGAACTCGCGCTTCAGGCGGTCGACGATGATGTCCAGGTGCAGCTCGCCCATGCCCGAGATGATGGTCTGGCCGGATTCTTCGTCGGTCTTGACGCGGAACGACGGATCTTCCTGCGCCAGACGGCCCAGGGCCAGACCCATCTTTTCCTGGTCCGACTTGGTCTTCGGTTCGACGGCCATCGAGATCACCGGCTCCGGGAACGTCATGCGCTCCAGGATGATCGGCTGGTCGATCGAGCACAGGGTGTCACCGGTGGTGGTGTCCTTCAGGCCCACGGCAGCGGCGATGTCACCGGCCAGAACTTCCTTGATTTCTTCGCGGTTGTTCGAGTGCATCTGCAGGATGCGGCCGATGCGCTCCTTCTTGCCCTTCACCGAGTTCAGCACGGTGTCGCCGCCATTCAGGGTGCCCGAGTAGACACGGAAGAAGGTCAGCGCGCCGACGAACGGGTCGGTGATGATCTTGAAGGCCAGCGACGAGAACGGAGCCTTGTCGTCGGACTTGCGGGTCATGGCGACGTTTTCGTCGTCCACGTCGGTACCGGTCACGTCCGGCACGTCAACCGGCGACGGCAGCAGCTGGATCACGCCGTCCAGCATGGCCTGCACGCCCTTGTTCTTGAACGCCGAACCGCAGTACATCGGGACGATTTCGGTGGCCAGGGTACGGGTACGCAGCGCGTTGATGATTTCCGACTCGGCCAGCTCTTCGCCGCCCAGGTACTTTTCCATCAGCTCTTCGCTGGCTTCAGCCGCGGTCTCGATCATGAAGGTACGGGCTTCTTCAGCCTTTTCCTGCAGTTCGGCCGGGATGTCGCCGTATTCGAACTTCATGCCCTGCGAGGCTTCATCCCAGTGGATGGCCTTCATCTTCAGCAGATCGACAACGCCCTTGAAGCCGTCTTCAGCGCCGATCGGCAGCTGCATCGGCACAGCGACGGCACCGAGCTTGGCCTTCAGCTGGTCACGGACCTTGTAGAAGTTGGCGCCGGTGCGGTCCATCTTGTTGACGAACGCGATGCGCGGCACCTTGTAGCGGTTGGCCTGGCGCCACACGGTTTCCGACTGCGGCTGCACGCCACCCACGGCACACAGCACGAACACCGCACCGTCGAGCACGCGCAGCGAGCGCTCCACTTCGATGGTGAAGTCGACGTGCCCGGGGGTGTCGATGATGTTGAAGCGGTGCTCCGGCAGGGACTTGTCCATGCCCTTCCAGAACGCGGTGGTGGCAGCGGACTGGATCGTGATGCCACGTTCCTGTTCCTGCTCCATCCAGTCCATGGTGGCGGCGCCGTCATGCACTTCACCGATCTTGTGGCTCTTGCCGGTGTAGAACAGGATGCGCTCGGACGTGGTGGTCTTGCCGGCATCGATGTGAGCCATGATGCCGAAGTTACGGTAACGCTCGATGGGAGTGGAACGGGCCACGGGGAGCCTCTCAGATTTCTTGGATTTCGGATGGCCGAACGCCGCCTTGCGGCGGCCTTCGGATTGGCGCAGCCCTTCTGGGGCCGCGAGGCAGCACCGTGATGGTGCTGCCCTGCCTGTTTTACAAGGCCGTCAAACTCACCAGCGGTAGTGGGCGAAGGCCTTGTTGGCTTCGGCCATGCGGTGGGTTTCTTCGCGCTTCTTGATGGCGCCACCACGGTTTTCCGCGGCGTCGATCAGTTCAGCAGCCAGCTTCTTCGGCATGGTGTTCTCACCACGCTTGCGCGCGGAGTCGATCAGCCAACGCATGGCCAGGGCCATCTTGCGCGAGGCGCGCACTTCGACCGGCACCTGGTAGGTAGCGCCGCCGACGCGACGCGACTTCACTTCGACCGCCGGAGCGACGTTGTCCAGAGCCTTCTGCACCAGCTCGATCGAGTTGGCGTTCTTCTCGGAGATGACGTCCATGGCACCGTACACGATCTTTTCAGCGACGGACTTCTTGCCGCTCTGCATGACCATGTTGATGAAACGGGCGATGGTTTCGCTTCCGTGCTTCGGATCCGGCAGGACGGAACGCTGCGGAGTATTACCCTTACGCGACATAGTGCTCTCCCCTTAGGCCTTCGGACGCTTGGCGCCGTACTTGGAACGGGCCTGGCGACGCTTGGCAACGCCGGCGGCGTCGAGCGAGCCACGAACGGTGTGGTAACGCACACCCGGCAGATCCTTGACACGACCGCCACGGATCAGGACCACGGAGTGTTCCTGCAGGTTGTGGCCTTCACCGCCGATGTAGGAAATGACTTCTTCCTGGTTGGTCAGGCGGACCTTGGCAACCTTGCGCAGAGCCGAGTTCGGCTTCTTCGGGGTGGTGGTGTAGACGCGGGTGCAGACGCCACGGCGCTGCGGGCACTTGTCGAGCGCCGGCGAGGCACTCTTGTACGTAGTAGCTTGCCGCGGCTTGCGGACCAGCTGGTTGATCGTCGCCATCAGTAGGTTCTTCTGATTGGTGGCCGGAAATCCGGCCAGAGATGCGGAAATGTTAAAGCAGGCCAAAATTCTGGCCTGCTGAGACAGACGATTGTAGCAACCTGTCAGGAACGCAGTCAAACGCGTTCTGTCAAGCCCGTTCCTGATCCCGGAACGTTACTGGGGGGCCTCCATGTACCCCGTTCAGGTTGGCAGGGTGAACCGCTGGCGGTGCACCCTGCCCTGTCCCAACCCCGTCGTTGCACCGACGGGGTGGTCCGGCCGTGAGGCCGGACCGGTGTATCAGTCTTCCGAAGCCTGTTCAGCTTCCGCCTCGACCACCGGCGCCTCGACCGCAGCCGGAGCACCGGCCAGGGTCTGCATTTCCGATTCGGTCAGGCCGGACGCGTCGCGACGGCGGCTGCTGTGGTACGACAGACCGGTACCGGCCGGAATCAGACGGCCGACGATGACGTTTTCCTTCAGGCCACGCAGGTTGTCCTTGGTGCCGCGGACGGCAGCTTCGGTCAGCACGCGGGTGGTTTCCTGGAAGGACGCCGCCGAGATGAACGATTCAGTGGCCAGCGATGCCTTGGTGATACCCAGCAGCACCGGGTCGAAGTGCGCCGGCAGCTCGCTGCGGGTGGCCAGGCGTGCATTCTCCTCGATCACGCGCTGACGCTCCACCTGTTCACCGTTCAGGAACTTGCTGCTGCCCTGGTCGGTGATCTCGACCTTGCGCAGCATCTGGCGGGTGATGACTTCGATGTGCTTGTCGTTGATCTTCACGCCCTGCAGGCGGTACACGTCCTGGATTTCCTTCACCAGGTAGGCGGCCAGCGGTTCGACACCCAGCAGACGCAGGATGTCCTGCGGGCTCGGTTCGCCGTCCACGATGGTTTCGCCCTTGGTCACGTGTTCACCTTCGAACACGATCACCTGGCGGTACTTCGGAATCAGCTCTTCGTGTTCCGAACCATCGGTGTCCTTGATGATCAGGCGCTGCTTGCCCTTGGTGTCCTTGCCGAAGCTGATGATGCCCGAGCGCTCGGCCAGCACCGCCGGATCCTTCGGCTTGCGCGCTTCGAACAGATCGGCCACGCGCGGCAGACCACCGGTGATGTCGCGGGTCTTGGACGCTTCCTGCGGGATCTTGGCGACCACGTCGCCCACGCCCACCGGGGCGCCGTCCTGCAGGTTGACGATCGAACGCGGCGGCAGCAGGTACTGCGCCGGCAGATCGGTGCCCGGGATGGACAGATCATTGCCCTTGGCATCGACGATGCGCACGATCGGGCGCAGGTCCTTGGCCTGTGCACCACGACGCTTCGGATCGGTGATTTCGCGCGAAGCCAGACCGGTCAGTTCATCGGTCTTTTCGATGACGGTGATGCCGTCGACGAAGTCGATGAAGCGGATGAAACCGGCCACTTCCGACACGATCGGGTGGTTATGCGGATCCCAGTTGGCCACGGTCTGGCCAGCCTTGATCGCATCGCCGTCCTTGGACGTGATGGTGGCACCGTACGGCAGCTTGTAACGCTCACGCTCACGGCCGTGGGCATCGAGCACCGAGATTTCGCCCGAGCGCGACACTGCCACCAGCGAGCCATTGGCGTGCTCGACCGACTTGAGGTTGCTGAACTTGACCGAACCGGTGGTCTTGACAGTGATGTTGTCGACCGCAGCAGCTCGCGACGCCGCACCACCGATGTGGAACGTACGCATGGTCAGCTGGGTACCCGGCTCACCGATGGACTGGGCGGCGATGACGCCGACCGCTTCACCGATGTTGACCAGGTGGCCACGGGCCAGATCGCGGCCGTAGCAGCGGGCGCAGACGCCGAAGGCCGATTCGCAGGAGATGGTCGAGCGGACCTTGATGGTCTGCACGCCGGCATCTTCCAGCTTGGCCACCCAGGCTTCGTCCAGCAGGGTGTTGCGGGTCACGATCGGATCTTCGTCGTTGCCCGGCAGGAACACGTCCTCGGCAACCACGCGACCCAGCACGCGGTCCTTCAACGGCTCGACCACGTCGCCGCCTTCCACGATCGGGGTCATGATCAGGCCTTCGGTGGTACCGCAATCCACCTCGGTGATCACCACGTCCTGCGCCACGTCGACCAGACGACGGGTCAGGTAACCCGAGTTCGCGGTCTTCAGCGCGGTATCGGCCAGACCCTTACGGGCACCGTGGGTGGAGTTGAAGTACTCCTGCACGTTCAGGCCTTCGCGGAAGTTCGCCTTGATGGGCGTCTCGATGATCGAGCCATCGGGACGGGCCATCAGGCCGCGCATGCCGGCCAGCTGACGGATCTGTGCCTGGCTGCCTCGCGCACCGGAGTCGGCCATGATGTACAGCGAGTTCATCGACTTCTGGTCGATGGTCTCGCCCTTGGCGTTGACCACCTTCTCGGTACCGATGGTGTCCATCATCGCCTTGGCGATGCGTTCATTGGTACGCGACCAGATGTCGACCACCTTGTTGTAGCGCTCGCCGGCGGTGACCAGGCCCGACTGGTACTGCTCCTGGATTTCCAGCACTTCGGCTTCGGCCTCGGTGAGGATGCCCTTCTTCTCGTCGGGGATCAGCATGTCGTCGATGCCGATGGAGACGCCGGCGCGGGTCGCGTAAGCGAAGCCGGTGTACATCAGCTTGTCGGCGAACACGACCGTGTCCTTCAGACCCAGCTGGCGGTAGCTGGAGTTGATCAGGCGGCTGATGTTCTTCTTGGTCAGTTCGGTGTTGGCCAGCGCGAACGGCAGGCCTTCCGGCAGGATTTCAGCCAGCAGGGCGCGACCGATCGTGGTGTCCACGATCGAGGTCTTGTTCTGCTTGTTGCCTTCCTCGTCGGTCACCACTTCGGTGATGCGGACCTTGACGCGTGCATGCAGTTCCACCACGCGGTTGTCGTAGGCGCGCTTGACTTCGGCGATGTTGGCGAAGGCCATGCCCTCGCCCTTCTTGTTTTCCAGCGAGCGGGTCATGTAGTACAGACCCAGCACGACGTCCTGCGACGGCACGATGATCGGCTCGCCGTTGGCCGGCGACAGGATGTTGTTGGTGGACATCATCAGCGCACGCGCTTCCAGCTGGGCTTCCAGCGAGAGCGGCACGTGGACGGCCATCTGGTCACCGTCGAAGTCGGCGTTGAACGCGGTGCAGACCAGCGGGTGCAGCTGGATGGCCTTGCCTTCGATCAGCACCGGCTCGAACGCCTGGATGCCCAGACGGTGCAGGGTCGGCGCACGGTTCAGCATCACCGGGTGTTCGCGGATGACCTCTTCCAGGATGTCCCAGACTTCGGCTTCTTCGCGCTCGACCAGCTTCTTGGCGGCCTTGATGGTGGTGGCCAGGCCACGACGCTGCAGCTTGGCGAAGACGAACGGCTTGAACAACTCCAGCGCCATCTTCTTCGGCAGGCCGCACTGGTGCAGGCGCAGGTACGGGCCGACCACGATGACCGAACGGCCCGAGTAGTCGACGCGCTTGCCCAGCAGGTTCTGGCGGAAGCGACCCTGCTTGCCCTTGATCATGTCGGCCAGCGACTTCAGCGGGCGCTTGTTGGTGCCGGTGATGGCACGGCCACGACGGCCGTTGTCCAGCAGCGCATCGACCGATTCCTGCAGCATGCGCTTTTCATTGCGCACGATGATGTCCGGCGCGCTCAGTTCGAGCAGGCGGCGCAGGCGGTTGTTACGGTTGATGACGCGGCGGTACAGGTCGTTCAGGTCGGAGGTCGCGAAGCGGCCGCCATCCAGCGGAACCAGCGGACGCAGGTCCGGCGGCAGCACCGGCAGCACGGTCATGACCATCCATTCCGGACGGTTGCCCGATTCCAGGAAGGCTTCGATCAGCTTGATGCGCTTGGTCAGTCGCTTCAGCTTGGTTTCCGAACCGGTGCTGGCGATTTCTTCGCGCAGGCGGGTCATTTCCGACTGCAGGTCGATGGTGCGCAGCAGTTCGTACACGGCCTCGGCGCCCATGGCGGCGTCGAAGTCGTCACCGTGCTCCTGGCGGGCCTGCAGGTACTGTTCTTCGGTCAGCAGCTGGCGGCGCTCCAGGGCGGTCAGGCCCGGCTCGGTCACCACGTAGGCTTCGAAGTACAGCACGCGCTCGATGTCGCGCAGGGTCATGTCCAGCATCAGGCCGATGCGCGACGGCAGCGACTTCAGGAACCAGATGTGCGCGACCGGCGAAGCCAGGTCGATGTGGCCCATGCGCTCGCGGCGCACCTTGGCCAGGGTCACTTCGGTGCCGCACTTTTCGCAGACCACGCCGCGGTGCTTCATGCGCTTGTACTTGCCGCACAGGCACTCGTAGTCCTTCACCGGGCCGAAGATGGCGGCGCAGAACAGGCCGTCACGTTCCGGCTTGAAGGTACGGTAGTTGATGGTTTCCGGCTTCTTCACTTCGCCGAAGGACCACGAGCGGATCAGGTCCGGCGAGGCCAGCGCGATCTTGATCGCGTCGAAGTCCAGCGTCTGGCGCTGCTGGTTGAAGAGGTTGAGCAGGTCTTTCATGGTGTTCTCCGAAAGGAGGAATGCTGTGTCGATGGGCTTTCAGTTCACTGCCAGCGGCGCGGCGGCGGTGACCGCCGCGCCGGCATGGATCAGTTGTCTTCCAGTTCCATGTTGATGGCCAGCGAGCGGATTTCCTTCACGAGCACGTTGAAGGATTCCGGCATGCCCGCGACCATCTCGTGCTCACCGTCGACGATGTTCTTGTACATCTGGTTGCGGCCCTGCACGTCATCGGACTTCACCGTCAGCATTTCCTGCAGGGTGTAGGCCGCGCCGTAGGCTTCCAGCGCCCAGACTTCCATTTCACCGAAGCGCTGGCCGCCGAACTGCGCCTTGCCGCCCAGCGGCTGCTGGGTAACGAGCGAGTACGGACCGGTCGAACGGGCGTGCATCTTGTCGTCGACCAGGTGGTTCAGCTTCAGGTAGTGCATGTAGCCAACGGTGGTGTGACGATCGAAGGCTTCACCGGTGCGGCCGTCGTACAGCTGGGTCTGGCCACTGCTCGGCAGGTCGGCCAGTTCCAGCATGCGCTTGATTTCCGCTTCGGTGGCACCGTCGAACACCGGGGAGGCCATCGGCACGCCGTCGGTAAGGTTGCGGGCCAGGCGCAGCAGTTCCTCGTCGCTGAACTGCGACAGGTCGACACGGTTGGCCACGTTGGTGTCATCGTGGTTGTAGATGTCGTCCAGGAACTTGCGCAGGTCGGCCACGGCCGCCTGGGCTTCCATCATCGCCTGGATCTTGCGACCCAGACCCTTGGCTGCCCAGCCCAGGTGCACTTCCAGGATCTGGCCGATGTTCATACGCGACGGCACGCCCAGCGGGTTCAGCACGATGTCCACGGTTTCGCCCGAGGCCATGTACGGCATGTCCTCGACCGGAACCACGTTGGACACCACACCCTTGTTACCGTGGCGGCCTGCCATCTTGTCGCCCGGCTGGATGCGGCGCTTCACGGCCAGGAACACCTTGACCATCTTCAGCACGCCCGGGGCGAGATCGTCGCCAGCGGTGATCTTGCCGCGCTTGTCGGCGAAACGACGCTCGAATTCCTTCTCGTGCGCCTGGATCTGCTTCTGCGCGCGCTCGATGGCTTCCGAAGCGTCCTCGTCCTTCATGCGCAGGGCGAACCAGTCGGCCTTCTTCAGACCGTCCAGGAAGGCGTCGGAGATCACGTCGCCCTTCTTCAGGCCGGCGCCACCGTTGACCACCTTGCCCACGATCTGCGAACGCAGACGCATGTAGATGGCCGCTTCCAGGATGCGGAACTGGTCGTCGAAGTCCTTCTTGACGCGCTTGATTTCAGACTCTTCGATCTGACGGGCGCGCTTGTCCTTCTCGATGCCATCGCGGGTGAAGACCTGCACGTCGATGACGGTGCCGTCCATGCCCGGCGGAACGCGCAGCGAGCTGTCCTTCACGTCCGAAGCCTTCTCGCCGAAGATCGCGCGCAGCAGCTTCTCTTCCGGGGTCAGCTGGCTTTCGCCCTTCGGGGTGACCTTGCCGACCATGATGTCGCCGGCGCGGACTTCGGCACCGATGTACACCACGCCGCTTTCGTCCAGGCGGTTCAGCGCCTGCTCGGAAACGTTCGGGATGTCGGCGGAGATTTCCTCCGGCCCCAGCTTGGTGTCACGCGCAACGCAGGTCAGCTCTTCGATGTGGATCGTGGTGTAACGATCCTCTTCCACCACGCGCTCGGAGAGCAGGATGGAGTCTTCGAAGTTGTAGCCGTTCCACGGCATGAACGCGATCAGCATGTTCTGGCCCAGGGCCAGTTCGCCGATGTCGGTGGACGGACCGTCGGCCAGCACGTCGCCGCGGGCGATGATATCGCCCACCTGGACCAGCGGACGCTGATTGATGCAGGTGTTCTGGTTCGAACGGGTGTACTTGACCAGGTTGTAGATGTCCACGCCGGCATCGGTGGCGCCGACGATTTCTTCTTCAACCACCTTCACCACGATGCGGGCGGCGTCGATCTGCACGATCTCGCCACCGCGACGGGCGTTCACGGTCACACCCGAGTCACGGGCCACGGCGCGTTCGATACCGGTACCCACCAGCGGCTTCTGCGCACGCAGGGTCGGCACGGCCTGGCGCTGCATGTTGGCGCCCATCAGTGCACGGTTGGCGTCATCGTGCTCCAGGAACGGAACCAGCGCGGCCGCGATCGACACGGTCTGCATCGGCGAGACGTCCATGAAGTGGACTTCCGCCGGCGGCTTCAGCAGCGATTCGCCCTGGAAGCGGCACGGAACGAACTGCTCGCTCAGCACGCTGTTGGCGTCGGTCAGCGCGTTGGCCTGCGCAATGACGTACTCGTTTTCTTCGATGGCCGACAGGAACTCGACTTCGTCGTACACCTTGCCGTCCACGACCTTGCGGTACGGGGTCTCGAGGAAACCGTACTGGTTGGTGCGGGCGTACACGGCCAGCGAGTTGATCAGGCCGATGTTCGGGCCTTCCGGGGTTTCGATGGTGCAGACGCGGCCGTAATGGGTCGGGTGCACGTCGCGCACTTCGAAGCCGGCGCGCTCACGGGTCAGACCGCCCGGGCCCAGGGCCGAGACGCGACGCTTGTGGGTCACTTCCGACAGCGGGTTGTTCTGATCCATGAACTGCGACAGCTGCGAGGAGCCGAAGAACTCCTTGATGGCCGCAGCGACCGGCTTGGCGTTGATCAGTTCCTGCGGGGTCAGGCCTTCGGATTCGGCCATCGACAGGCGTTCCTTGACCGCGCGCTCGACGCGGACCAGGCCTACGCGGAACACGTTCTCGGCCATTTCACCGACCGAACGCACGCGACGGTTGCCCAGGTGATCGATGTCATCGACCACGCCGCGACCATTGCGGATCTCGGTCAGGACCTTGATCACGTCCAGGATGTCGGAGCTGTCGCCGTGGGCGGCAACCAGGCGCTTGGATTCTTCGTCGTTACGCTCGCCGTAGTACTTGCGGTCGTACAGCACGGCTTCGCCGGTGGTTTCCTTGCGGCCCACGCGACGGTTGAACTTCATGCGGCCGACCGCGGACAGGTCGTAGCGCTCGAAGGTGAAGAACAGGTTGTGGAACAGGTTCTGCGCGGCATCCTTGGTCGGCGGCTCGCCCGGACGCATCATGCGGTAGATTTCGACCAGGGCTTCCAGCTGGGTCTTGGTCGGATCGATGCGCAGGGTGTTGGACAGGTACGGGCCACGATCCAGGTCGTTCACCCACAGGGTGCCCACCGCATCGACGCCGGCCTTGCGGAAGTTCTGCAGCTGCTCGTCGCTGATTTCGTCGTTGGCCTGGGCCAGCAGTTCACCGGTCGACGCGTCGACCACGTCGTGCGACAGGATGCGGCCGACGATGTAATCGTCCGGCACGGCCAGGGCGGCAATGCCCGAGGCTTCCAGCTGCTTGATGTGGCGCGCGGTGATGCGCTTGCCGGCTTCCACGATGACCTTGTCGCCGTCGGCGAGGTCAAAGCCCAGGGTTTCGCCACGCAGGCGTTCCGGCACCAGCTCCAGCTGGACGCCTTCATCCGGGTTGATGTGGAAGGTGTTGATCTCGAAGAACTCGGCCAGCATCTCTTCGTTGCTGTAGCCAAGCGCGCGCAGCAGGATCGACACCGGCAGCTTGCGGCGGCGGTCGATACGGGTGAACAGCGCGTCCTTCGGGTCGAACTCGAAGTCCAGCCAGGAGCCGCGGTAAGGAATGATGCGGGCGCTGTACAGCAGCTTGCCCGAGCTGTGGGTCTTGCCACGGTCGTGGTCGAAGAACACACCCGGCGAGCGGTGCAGCTGCGAGACGATGACGCGCTCGGTGCCGTTGACGATGAAGGTGCCGTTTTCGGTCATCAGCGGGATTTCGCCCAGATAGACCTCCTGCTCCTTCACGTACTTGATGGCCTTGGTCGACGACTCACGGTCGTAGATGACCAGGCGCACGGTCACGCGCAGCGGCGCGCCGTAGCTCATGCCACGCTGGCGGCACTCACGCTCGTCGAAGACCGGGTCGCCCAGCTTGTAGCCGACGTATTCCAGGGCCGCATTGCCGCTGTAGCTGGCGATCGGGAAGACCGACTTCAGCGCAGCGTGCAGGCCGTAATCGGCGCGCTTGGCCGGATCGACGTTTTCCTGGAGGAAATCACGGTAGGAATCCACCTGGATGGCGAGCAGGAAGGGAACTTCCAGGATCGAGCGCTGCTTGCCGAAATCCTTGCGGATGCGCTTTTTCTCGGTGAACGAATAGGACGTCATGAGGTCTTCCACCTTGTTGTGCGGGTCGTGCGTCCACAACCCGAAGGGAACTTGAAATTGTCAGTTGGAAGTCGCTGGTATTGCCGGCACCAGCACGCCTTCTCCCGCTACTTCCAACTGCCAACTCGTCTGCTACCACGCCCCTGCTGCCGCGCACTGCGCTGGCCGGCCGGGGTTTGACTGCAGCCCGTGTTGGGCTTTTTGCTGCTTTTGAAACAGTCGACTAACAGTCGACTCTACCGGCACCGCAGGAACGACCAAAGGCCGGGGGCTTACGCCCCCAGCCTTGGCTGCATCGCCGTGAATCGATGACGATGCAAGGGAAGTGCTTACTTGACTTCGACAGTCGCGCCAGCAGCTTCCAGGTCCTTCTTCATCTTCTCGGCTTCGTCCTTCGAAGCGCCTTCCTTCAGGACGCCACCGGCTTCGGCCAGGTCCTTCGCTTCCTTCAGGCCCAGGCCGGTGATGGCGCGGACGGCCTTGATGACTTCGACCTTCTTGTCGCCGGCAGTCTTCAGGGTGACGGTGAATTCGGTCTGCTCTTCAACAGCAGCAGCCGGGCCAGCGGCAGCAGCCACGGCAACCGGAGCAGCGGCGGAGACGCCGAACTTCTCTTCGATGGCCTTGACCAGCTCCATCACTTCCATCAGGGACTTCTCGGCGATGGCGTCGACGATCTGTTCGTTGGTAAGGGACATGATTGATACCTTTGGATGATTTTCTGGGTTGAGGTTCCGTCAGGAACCACGATAAGTCGAAACTCAGGCGGTCTCGGCGGCCGGCTCGGCAGCGTCAGCGGCGACATCGCCACCACCCTGCTTCTCGCCAACGGCCTTGATGGCGCGGGCAAACATCGTGACCGGCTCGGTCAGGACGCGGGCCAGCATGGCCAGGGCCTGGTCGCGGGTCGGCAGCGAGGCCAGCACATCGACGTGGCTTGCCGGGAACACTTCACCACCGATGGCGACCACCTTAGCCTTCAGCTTGTCGTTGCCCTTGGCGGCTTCCTTGATCAGGCGACCGGCTGCGCCGGGCTCCTCGAGCGAGAACGCGTACAGCAGCGGACCAACCATCTGGTCCTGGGCCACTGCGAACTCGGTGCCTTCAACAGCACGCGACGCCAGGGTGTTCTTGACAACTTTCAAGAAAACGCCGGTTTCGCGAGCCTGCTTGCGCATCGCGGTCATCTGGGCGACCGTGGTGCCAGCGTATTCGGCTGCGATCAAGGAGTGGGCCTTGGCGGCGACGTCTGCCAGCTCGGCGACTACTTCTTGCTTCTGGGACAGATTGAGAGCCATTGCACTCCTCCAGTTGAACTCCGCTTACGGCTCCTGCCGTGTGCGGTCCTGTGCGGCATCCGTCCTGGACGCCGGGAACATCGGAATGATGTTCCGGGGGTGGGCCGTTCCAGACCTGGAGTGCAATCGGGGAAGATCCCAGACGTGCGTGAACCAGAAAAACTCCAGAAGGGCACCATCTACGCAGGTTGATTCCGGGGAATCGATTAAGCGGTCAGTGCGGTGCCGGCGGCGACTCCCTGCCAGTTCGAGCTTCCGTGCCCGTCGCCGGTACTGCCACGACCGCGCCTGCGGTCTTTGACGGCTACCACCGGCGATGAACCGCCGGCGATGCCTTCAAATGTCACGGTCACGGTGCCCGAGGGTACCGTGACCGCTTGAAACAATTACTTCAGGGTCAGCGACGACTGGTCGACGGTGACGCCCGGGCCCATCGTCGAGCTGACCGAAACCTTCTGCAGGTAGGTGCCCTTCGAGGTAGCCGGCTTGGCCTTGATCAGGTCCAGCAG
This sequence comes from Stenotrophomonas sp. Steno-C17, assembly GCF_056393165.1. Classification (NCBI taxonomy): domain Bacteria; kingdom Pseudomonadati; phylum Pseudomonadota; class Gammaproteobacteria; order Lysobacterales; family Lysobacteraceae; genus Stenotrophomonas; species Stenotrophomonas sp. Steno-C17. The sequence continues at coordinate 152,469 of NZ_JBWJPD010000004.1, read as the reverse complement.
CAGCGCGGTCAGGTTCGACTTCAGCGCGTCTTCGGCGAAGTCGGCCTTGCCGATGGTGCAGTGGATGATACCGGCCTTGTCGGTGCGGTAACGGACCTGGCCCGACTTGGCGTTCTTCACGGCTTCGCCCGGGTTCGGGGAAACGGTGCCGACCTTCGGGTTCGGCATCAGGCCGCGCGGGCCCAGCACGGTGCCCAGCTTACCGACAACGCGCATGGCGTCCGGGGTCGCGATGACGACGTCGTAGTTCAGATCGCCGGCCTGCATCTTCTCGGCCAGGTCGTCCATACCGACTGCTTCGGCGCCAGCGGCCAGGGCTTCGTCAGCCTTGGCACCGGCCGGAGCGAACACGGCAACGCGGACCGACTTGCCGGTACCCGCCGGCAGCACGGTGGAGCCACGGACCTGCTGGTCGGACTTCTTCGCGTCAACGCCCAGGCGCACGGCAACGTCGATCGACTCGACGAACTTGGCCTTGGTGGCGGACTTCAGGATGTTGATCGCGTCCTCGAAGGCGTACGACTTGCCCGGGACAACGGCGGCCTTGATGGCCTTCTCACGCTTGGTCTGTGCCATCTTCTTAACCCTCCACCACGAGGCCCATGGAACGGGCAGAGCCAGCGATGGTACGCACGGCGGCGTCCAGATCGGCGGCAGTCAGATCCGGTTCCTTCGCCTTGGCGATCTCTTCCAGCTGCTTACGGGTGACCTTGCCGACCTTCTCGGTGTTCGGGCGCTTGGAGCCCGACGAGATGCCAGCGGCCTTCTTCAGCAGGGTGGTGGCCGGGGTGCTCTTGGTGATGAAGGTGAACGTACGGTCCGAGTAGGCCGTGATGATCACCGGAACCGGCAGACCCGGCTCGAGCTTCTGCGTGGCAGCGTTGAACGCCTTGCAGAATTCCATGATGTTCAGGCCGCGCTGACCCAGCGCAGGACCGACCGGCGGCGAGGGGTTGGCCTGACCGGCCTTCACCTGCAGCTTGATGTAACCGACAACTTTCTTTGCCATTTGAGTGCTCTCCGGGTGCTAGCGCCTTTCGACAACAGGCTCCCCATCGGACCGGGAATCACGCGTCCCGGCATCGCGTTTTGAAATCATGCCGAAGGCCACCTTGCGGCGGCCCGGCTCCGCTGGCATCCCAGCGGGAGCCGCGCACTATAACATGTTTTTTCTTCACGTGCCTGAAGCGGCACGTAAACGAGGAAACCGGGCCAGGCCCGGTTCCTTTTGTAGAGTCGAGCTTGCTCGACTTTCCGTTCAGTCGAGCAAGCTCGACTCTACGGGCGGTCAGACGGCCTTTTCGACCTGGCCGAACTCGAGCTCGACCGGGGTGGCACGACCGAAGATCAGCACCGAGACGCGCAGACGGCTCTTCTCGTAGTTGACTTCTTCGACGACGCCATTGAAGTCGTTGAACGGGCCGTCGGTGACGCGGACCATCTGGCCCGGTTCGAACAGCACCTTCGGACGCGGCTTTTCCACGCCTTCCTGAACGCGATTCAGGATGGACTCGGCTTCGGAATCGGCGATCGGCAGCGGACGATCGGCGGTGCCGCCGATGAAGCCCATCACGCGCGGGGTTTCCTTGACCAGGTGCCAGCTTTCGTTGTCGATGCGCGGGATACCGGCTTCTTCGTGGGTCTCGATCTGGACCAGCACGTAACCCGGGAAGAACTTGCGCTCGGAACGACGCTTCTGGCCGGCACGCATCTCGACCACTTCTTCGGTCGGGACCAGGACGTCGCCGAAGCGCTCTTCCATGCCATCACGGGCGATGCGATCACGCAGAGCCTGCGCAACCGACTTCTCGAAGCCCGAATAGGCGTGAACGACATACCAACGCTTCATGCATTTCTCCTTAGCGGCTCAGGAACCACTGAGTCAGTTTCTGGATCAAGAAGTCGAAGCCACCCAGCAGCAGGCTGAGGATGACCACCACGACAATCACGACCCAGGTCATGCGAACGGCTTCCTGGCGCGTCGGCCAGACCACCTTGCGCAGTTCGAAGCGCGACTCGGAGAGGAATTCGCGGGTGTCGCGCCCCTTGCCGGTCAGCATGAACACGCCGACACCGCCAACCAGACCGACCACGACCGCCAACGCACGCAGCTGACCCGTCCACGCCCCCAGCTGGGTGGCACGACCGGAATCAGCGGAGAACCAGAACCAGACGAACAGACCAGCCAGCACCAGCAGCGAGGCCAGCGCGTACTTGACGATATCCCCACCGGTGGCGGAGGCATCCTTGGAGTGTTCGATCTTGCTATTCATCAGGCTATATCTGCTTTAGCGACGGCTGGGCCGCTGGATAGGGTGGCAGATGGCACGCCAGGAGGGACTCGAACCCCCAACCTGCGGTTTTGGAGACCGCTGCTCTGCCAATTGAGCTACTGGCGTACAGATTGAAACTTGCCTTCCCTTAGACGGCGAAGGCGGACCGAGGTTCCCGGCCCGCCACTCGCGCAACCGGCAGTGCTATGCAACCGCCGGCCTTGCAGGATTACTCGAGGATGCTGGCAACCACGCCGGCACCGACGGTACGGCCACCTTCGCGGATAGCGAAGCGCAGACCGGCGTCCATGGCGACCGGGTTGATCAGGGTGACAACCATCTTGATGTTGTCGCCCGGCATCACCATCTCGACACCTTCCGGCAGCTCGACCGCACCGGTGATGTCGGTGGTACGGAAGTAGAACTGCGGACGGTAGCCCTTGAAGAACGGGGTGTGACGGCCACCTTCGTCCTTCGACAGCACGTACACTTCGGCGTCGAACTTGGTGTGCGGCTTGATCGAACCCGGCTTGGCCAGAACCTGACCGCGCTCGACGTCGTCACGCTTGGTGCCGCGCAGCAGCAGACCGGCGTTGTCGCCTGCCTGACCCTGGTCCAGCAGCTTGCGGAACATTTCGACGCCGGTCACGGTGGTCTTCTGCACCGGACGGATGCCGACGATTTCGATTTCTTCGCCGACCTTGATCACGCCGCGCTCGATACGACCGGTCACCACGGTGCCGCGGCCCGAGATCGAGAACACGTCTTCCACCGGCATCAGGAACGGCTTGTCGACGTCGCGCTCCGGGGTCGGGATCCAGCTGTCCAGGGCGTCAACCAGCTTGATGACGGCCGGGACACCGATGTCGCTCTGGTCGCCTTCCAGCGCCAGGCGGGCCGAACCCGAGATGATCGGGGTGTCGTCGCCCGGGAAGTCGTACTTGCTCAGCAGCTCGCGGACTTCCATTTCGACCAGTTCCAGCAGCTCGGCATCGTCAACCATGTCGGCCTTGTTCAGGAACACGACGATGTACGGCACGCCGACCTGACGCGACAGCAGGATGTGTTCGCGGGTCTGCGGCATCGGGCCGTCAGCGGCCGAGCACACCAGGATCGCGCCGTCCATCTGGGCGGCACCGGTGATCATGTTCTTGACGTAGTCAGCGTGGCCCGGGCAGTCAACGTGGGCGTAGTGACGGGTGGTGGATTCGTATTCGACGTGCGCGGTCGAGATCGTGATGCCACGCGCCTTTTCTTCCGGCGCGGCGTCGATCGCCGAGTAGTCCTTGAATTCACCACCGAAGCGCTCGGCACCGATCTTGGTCAGTGCGGCGGTCAGCGTGGTCTTGCCGTGGTCGACGTGACCGATGGTGCCGACATTGACGTGCGGCTTGGTGCGCTCGAACTTACCCTTGGCCATGGCTGCTTATCTCGAATTCGTCTGAGAGGTGATGCTTAAGATGGTGCTCACGAAAGGAATCGAACCTTCGACCTCTTCCTTACCAAGGAAGTGCTCTACCGACTGAGCTACGTGAGCCGAGTTTTGCATTATGACACGAACTCGATAATATTCAAAGTTCATTCAATGGAGCGGGAGACGGGAATCGAACCCGCACCATCAGCTTGGAAGGCTGAGGTTCTACCATTGAACTACTCCCGCGCCGGGAATGTCACAACGTGAAACTGGTGGAGGGAGGTGGATTCGAACCACCGAAGGCGTAAGCCAGCAGATTTACAGTCTGCCCCCGTTGGCCGCTTGGGTATCCCTCCTTACCGCCCCATCCCGTTCCGCCGAAGCGGTGCGGTGTGTGGTGGTGAGCCGCTTATTCTGCTGATGGGGCGGGGTGCTGTCAACGCTTTTTTCCACTTTTTTCACACGTTGTTGCAAACCCCTTGATGCACAACGTTATTGCCCTGGAAGCGGCAGGGACTCGCTGGCGAAAATAGCGACATGTGGCACGCGGTCGGCGCCAATCCAGCCCCGATACATGCCCTGGGTGTTGAACGGCGTGGCCATTTTTCCGTCCGCCGACAGCACGATCGCGCCGCCGTCGCCGCCCATCTTCGGAATGGTCTCGTTGATCACCGCCCTGCCCGCCTGTGCCGGCGACTGGCCCTGGTAGCGGATGCGCGCGCAGATCTCGTGCGCCGCGGCGGTACGGATGTAGTACTCGCCCCAGCCGGTGCCCGACACCGCGCACTGCGCATCGGCCCAGGTACCGGCGCCGATGATCGGCGAATCACCCACGCGGCCATAGCGCTTGTTGGTCATGCCGCCGGTGGATGTTCCTGCAGCCAGATGGCCCTGCGCATCCAGGGCCACGGCACCGACCGTGCCGAAGTGCCGGGCCGTTTCCAGGTCGGCATGGGCCTGGCCGCTGGCCTCTTCCTTCAGCGCACGCTGCAGCTGCTGCCAGCGCTTGTCGGTGCGGAAGTACGACGGATCGACCAGGCCGATGCCCTGCTCGGTGGCAAACGCCTCGGCGCCCTGCCCCACCATCATCACGTGCGGCGACTTCTGCATGACCGCCTGCGCCAGCAGGATCGGATTACGCACGCGCTGCACGCCTGCCACTGCGCCGGCGGCCTGACTGGCGCCATCCATTACCGCCGCATCCAGTTCATTGCGCCCGTCATGGGTGAACACCGCGCCCTTGCCTGCATTGAAGGTCGGATCGTCCTCCAGCACGGTGATCGCAGCCGTCACCGCGGCCAGCGCCGGGCGACCTGCCGCAAGCTCGGCGTGGCCCTTCAGCAGCGCGGCCTTCAGCGCATCGCGCGCAGCCTTCTCCTCGGCCGGGGACAGGTCCTTGCGCTCCACGCCGGCGCCGCCGTGGATGACCAGCAGCGGCGAAGGCGAAGGCGCGGCGTGGGCCAGCAGGGGAAGCGACAGCAGCGCGGACAGGGCCATGCGCAGTTTCATCAGGTGCATCTCCAGGGGAATGAGGTTCGGTCTGGCCGGGCACGGCCCGGCCCTACCGTCGGGTGAGCTCGATCTGGCCGTCATCGACGTCTGCCAGCATCTGATCGTCCACGTCGGCCTGGAAATCATCAAGCCGCAGGCGGCCACCGGAGGCAACCACCGTTACCGGCACGGCCTGGAAACGCAGCGGCTCGCCATCGACCATGTGGTCGGCGCCACGCCCCGGCCGCACCACCCAGACCCGGCCCTGCCCGTCCGCACTGTACACACGCGCCTGACCATCGGGTTCAACGCACAGGGCGGTATCTTCGTCCACCCCGATACCGACCATGTCCGGGTCGCCACTGTCCTGCGCGGCCCGGGCGACGAACACGATCAAACGGCCCAGCCGGTCGCGCTTGTCGAAGTGGGTGTCGGTGACCACCCGTTGCAGGTACGGCATCTGCAGGAAGCCGTGGTCGAGGGTGACGGCCGCGCCGCGGGGATCGGCCAGCGCACTGGCCGAATCGATGCTGCCGCCATCCAGCGCGCCATAGGCATAGCCGCCGAGGATCGCCAGCCCGGCACTGGTCCCGGCGATGGGCTTGCCGGCGCGGATGTGTGCGTTGAGCGCGCGGTTGAGTGCGGTGCCTTTCCAGAAACGGATGTAGCGCGCCTGGTCGCCGCCGGCGATGAAGATGGCGTCGGCCGCCGCGACCACGCGAAGGACGGCGGGATCGTCCGCACCGCGTCGGCTGTCGAAGACCAGGGTCTGCACCGCGGTGGCACCGCCGATGTCGTGGTACAGGCGCTCCTGCAGATCGTCGCCGCCGGAGGCGCGCAGGATCAGGACCCGTCCGTTGCCGGCCTGCCGCAACCACCAATGGAAGGCCTCGGGCACCCATTCGCCCCCGCCCATCAGCATCATGGCGGGCGCCCGTGGGCCGGGCCGGGGTGCGTCGAGATTGCCCGCCTCGTAATAGGCGAAGCCGGGTTCCTGCGCGCTCTGCGCTGCCGCCGGGAGCACCCACGCCAGCGCCAGCCCTGTGCACAGGGCCAGGCGAAGCCAGGGACCGGGAAAGACCTGTCGCATGTTGATCTCCCTGAACAGAATCGACTTGCAACCGTTTTCATTCTTTGCCAGATAGAAAGCCAGTAGTCAAGAACATAAAAAAGGCGTTAAATGCGCGCGCCCATCCGGGAAAACTGAATGGGGGACAGGGCCCCTCCTCTGCGGGCCGGCATCACTTCCGGGAATTCTTCATGCGTAGACAGGCGATGGCGTGGTCGATCCAGCTGGCGTTGATGGGTGTGGCCGCTTCGGCAGCAGCCCAGTCCCCAGCGACCTCTTCGGTTCAACAGCTCGATGCGGTGCAGGTCACCGGCTCGCGCATTCCACGTGCGCAGGTTGAAGGCCCGGCGCCGATCACGGTGATCAGTGCCGAGCAGATCCAGTCGGCCGGCTTCACCAGCGTGCCCGACGTGCTGCGCGCGATGACCCAGAACGGCGGTGAGACGCAGAGCCAGCAGTCGTCCAGCGGTGCCGACTTCTCGCCCGGCGCACAGCAGGTCGATCTGCGCGGGCTGGGGCCGAACCACACCCTGGTGCTGGTCAACGGCCGCCGCATCGCCGACTTCCCGATGCCGTTCCAGGGCCGCAGCAACTTCACCGATGTGTCCAACATCCCACTGGGCATGATCGAGCGCATCGAAGTGCTGACCGGCAGCGCCTCGGCCATCTACGGCTCGGATGCGATCGCCGGCGTGGTCAACTTCATCCTGAAGAAGCAGGCCGATGGCACCACGGTGGACGTGCGCATGGGCACCACTACCGAAGGTGGCGGCGATTCGTTCGACATGAGCGTGGCCAGTGGCTTCAGCCGCGGCAACTTCAACGCGGTGTACAGCGTGGAACTGCAGTCGCAGACCCCGCTGTGGGCCTACGAGCGCGACCAGCAGGACTCCACCCAGGACGGCCCCACCGAAGGCTCGCGCATTGCCCGCCGCGCCTACCTGCGCACCGATTACAACGATGACTATCTGGACCCGGGTGCAGCGACCTGCGACGGGCTGGCCGGGCAGAACAACGGCAGCACCTACCATGCCTTCCGCCCGCGCTACGGCTACTACTGCGGCAGCGACGCGTCGATCGGCTACGGCACCATCCTCAGCAAGCGCCGCGGCGCCAACGGCTATGCCTCGCTCAGCTACGACTTCGACAACGGCCAGCAGTGGTTCGCCGATGTGCAGCTGGGCTACCACAGCCTGGCGCTGATGCGCGATGTCACTTCCTGGGGCCGCATGGCGCCCGATGGCGACGAGTCGGGCTACTTCAACAACGCAGCCACCGGTGAAATCGAGTTCTGGCAGCGCCAGTTCTCGCCGGAGGAAATGGGCGGCCTGCGCAATGGCATGGTGCGCAGCACGCAGAAGACCTTCAGCGTGACTACCGGCTTCAAGGGCAACCTGGCCGGCAACTGGGATTACGAAGCGGCCCTGAGCCATTCGCAGTACCAGTCGCGGATCAGCTGGCCGCAGATCGTGGCGGCCAAGGCCAACGATCTGTTCCTGGGCCCGCAGCTGGGCGAGGACGACGACGGCTTCCCGATCTACAACGCCGATCCGGAACGCCTGTATCGCCCGCTGACGCGCGCCGAATACGATTCGATCGCTGCGCGCACCACCTATACGCCGAAGTCGCGCACGGAAACGGCCGCCTTCACCCTGACCAACGGCGCGCTGTTCGGCCTGCCCGGCGGCGATGCCGGCTTTGCCGCCACCGTGGAAGTGGGCCAGCAGGCCTACGCGCTGAATCCCGATCCGCTGGCCACGCAGTACTACTACTACAGCTGGAAGGATTCGGACGGCCAGGGCTCGCGCAACCGCTGGGCCGCCGCCGCCGAGCTGCGCATGCCGCTGCTGGACAGCGTGAACCTGAGCGTGGCTGGCCGATACGACCAGTACCGCTATTCGGGCAACACGATCGGCAAGGCCACCTGGAGTGGCGGCCTGGAATGGCGTCCGATCGATACCCTGCTGGTACGCGGCTCCTACGGCACCGCCTTCCGTGCGCCGGACCTGCACTACGTGTACGCCGGGCCTGGCAATGACGAGACTGCCGGCAACGACTACTACGGCTGCCTGTCCGACGGCGCTGACGACTGCAGCGACTACGAAGAGAACCTGATCCGCAGCCGCGAAGGCAACCGTCGCCTCGATCCGGAAACCAGCACCTCCTGGAGCGCCGGTTTCGTCTGGTCACCCGGCGGCGGCTTCGATGTCAGCGCGGACTGGTTCGACATCGACATGCGCAACCAGGTGCAGGACATGAACGTGGACGCGATCCTGCGCGACGAGGCGGCCTGTCGCCTGGGCGAGCTGGACGCCACCTCGGCCACCTGCGTGGATGCCCTTGCACGGGTGACCCGCACCGACGACGGCCGTCTGTACGGCGTACACGTGAACCCGGTGAACATCGCCCGCGAGCGCACCCAGGGCGTGGATGTGGGCCTGCGCTGGCGCGTGCAGACCGGCATCGGCGAGTTCTCCTTCAACGGCAACCACACCTGGGTGAAGAAGCACGACTTCCAGCAGTTCCCGGGCGACCCGGTGGAAGACCAGTTCGCGGTGAACAGTGGCTTCGACATTCCGCGCACCAAGACCAGCCTGAGCGTGACCTGGGAAAAGGCGGCGTGGTCGGCCACGGTGTACGGCTCGCGGCTGGGCAAGCTGCCGACCTCGGACAGCTATGACCAGGTGTTCGACTGGGACAGCGGTGACAGCCCGTACATCAAGGCGACCTACCGCTACAACGCGTCGGTGCAGTATCGCTTCGACGACCACGCGCGCCTGTCGCTGTCGGTGGTGAACGTGTTCAACAAGATGCCGCCGAAGGATGCCTCGTATACGGCCTACCCGTACTACGACGTTTCCTGGTTCGACACGGTGGGGCGCACGATCAACCTGCAGTACACCCACAAGTTTGGTGGCAGCGCGCTGTAAGGCTTGCGGTGCGCGGGACAGAAAAGGACGGAGGCGCAGGCCTCCGTCCTTTTCTTTTGGCGCCTATCTTCTCAGGACGAAGCGGGACTCGGCTCCGCAACGCTCCAGAAGACATGGACCACGGCGGGCATCTGTCCATGCAGTTCGTCGTACCGGGCGATGACTTCCGGGGCAAACGACGCCCGCCCGCTCGCATCGAGCGCAACCGGCTCCCCCAGTGCACGGGCCATGTCGATGTAGAAGTACGACATATCCCCATAGGGACGCTTGCCGTCCATCAGCATCACTGCACGCCCCTGTGTGCGAGTGTTCATGCTTCGCAGCAACGCCAGGTGTTCCGATGACACGGTCACCACTCCATCGCCCCCGGAGCCGCCCATGGCTCCAGTCAGGACGTAGCGGCCGGGCTCGAGCTTGCCCTGCATGATGAAACCCGATGCGGTACGGGCCAGCCGTTCGGCCAAGGGCGCTCCTTCGCTGGCGCGTCGCCCCGAGGATTCCTGGCACATGCGCCCCAATACTGCGTAAGCGGCCAGTGCCTCCTTGTCGGCCGGGTCGGCCGCGTCGAGGTAGATGCCTTGGTTCTCGCTGGAATCCACTTCAGGCCGCAGCTGCTCGCGCATTGCGTTCAGCAGGGCTTGCGCACTGCACTCCCGCGCTGCCCCAGGTCCGACGAGCTTGGTGGGCCGCGCGGCCACGTATCGATATACGAAGGCCAGCAGTAATCCGACCACGAAGATCGTGACTACCAGCCAGTACGTTCGTGGTGTCATGAAGTTGTTCCCGGATAGTGGAGGGGCATCACACCGCGCGCCGATATCAGTGAAAGGGTGAAGTGACAGTCTGACGCAGCAGCGTGCAGTGCTCCATGCAACACATCCGAAAGTGATATCCGCCCGGACATGCGGGTTTTCCACACACCGGGTGGAAAGCGATGGGAACTTGATGTGGACAAGTGGGCGCGAGCTTTGCCGCACAAGCGTTTGCAGGGGTGGTGATTTTTTATCCAGCGCCACGGTTGTTTTCCACATGGCACGTGGAAAGCGATGGGAACTTGGTGTGGACAAGTGGGCGCGAGCGTTGCAGCGCAGGCGTTTCGGGGCGTGGTGAAAATTTGTCCACGGGTCGACGCGTTGGATCGGGGTCGGAGCCCTTTCCTGTGGAAAGGGATCCGACCCCTTGGTTTTCCACACCGGGCGTGGAAAGTGGTGGGGGTTTGGTGTGGACAAGTGTGCGCGAGTCTTGCGGCGCAAGCGTTTCAACGCATGGTCATTTTTTTCGCCAGCAACCGGCGGTGGACTGGAAACGCGAACGCCCCGCACAGGGCGGGGCGTTCGGGGTCGATCCGGTGCGGCAGGATCAGACGTTGAAGCGGAAGTGCAGCACGTCGCCTTCCTGCACGCGGTATTCCTTGCCTTCCAGGCGCAGGCGACCGGCTTCCTTGGCGCCGGCTTCGCCCTTGTACTTGATGAAGTCGTCATACGCGATGGTTTCGGCGCGGATGAAACCCTTCTCGAAGTCGGTGTGGATGACGGCGGCCGCCTGCGGGGCGGTGGCGCCCTTGCGCACGGTCCACGCGCGGACTTCCTTCACGCCAGCGGTGAAGTAGGTCTGCAGGCCCAGCAGGCTGTAGGCCGCGTTGATCACGCGGTTCAGGCCCGGCTCGCTGAGGCCGAGGTCGGCCAGGAAGGTGTCGCGGTCTTCGTCGTCGAGCTGGGACAGCTCTTCTTCGATCGCGGCCGACACCGGCACCACCTGCGCGCCTTCGGCGGCGGCGTGGGCGCGCACGGCGTCCAGGTGCGGGTTGTTCTCGAAGCCATCTTCCAGCACGTTGGCGATGTACATCACCGGCTTGAGGGTCAGCAGGAACAGATCACGGACCAGGGCCTTCTCTTCCTCGTCCAGGCCGACCGAACGACCAGACTTGCCGTCGGCCAGTGCGGCCTGCAGCTTGGCCAGCACCGGCTTGCGCGCGGCCGCTTCCTTGTCGCCACCCTTGGCAGCGCGCTCGGCACGGTTCAGGGCTTTTTCCACGCTGTCCAGGTCGGCCAGGGCCAGTTCGGTATCGATGGTTTCGATGTCCGAGATCGGGTCGACCTTGTTGTTGACGTGGATGACGTCGGCGTTCTCGAAGCAGCGCACCACGTGGGTGATCGCATCGACTTCGCGGATGTGGGCCAGGAACTTGTTGCCCAGGCCTTCACCGCTGGCAGCACCGGCCACCAGGCCGGCGATGTCGACGAATTCCACGGCGGTCGGAATGACCTTCTGCGGATTGATGATGCCGGCCAGTTCGCCCAGGCGCGGGTCCGGCACCGGCACGATGCCGACGTTCGGTTCGATGGTGCAGAACGGGAAGTTCGCCGCGGCGATGCCCGCCTTGGTCAGCGCGTTGAACAGGGTCGACTTGCCGACGTTGGGCAGGCCGACGATGCCGCATTTGATACCCATGGGTGACAGCTCTCTGGGGTGAAAGTGATTGGTGAAACAGCGCGCGCGCTGCTTGGCCAATCCATCTCGGTGTCGATCATTGTGTGCCAACCAAGGTTGGCACCTACCGGAGTGAAACGTGCACCAACCAAGGTTGGCACCTGCCAGAAGCGCTATTTCGGGGTGTGCAGCCGCTTCATCGCTTCGTTGAAATCGCCCTGCACCGCCAGCGGCAGCACGTCGATGGCATCGTCGATGGCACGGGCAATCAGGACGTCGTCTTCCTTGGATGGGCGACCCAGCACCCAACCCACCACGCGATCCTTGTGGCCGGGGTGGCCGATGCCCACGCGCAGGCGGTGGAACTTGCCGTGGCCGAGCAGGCGCATGGTGTCGCGCAGGCCGTTCTGGCCGCCGTGGCCGCCGTCGAACTTCAGCCGTATCGCACCGGGCGGCAGGTCCAGTTCGTCGTGGGCCAGCAGGGTTTCCTCCGGCTCGATCTTCCAGAACCGCTGTGCGGCGGTGACCGACTTGCCGCTGAGGTTCATGAAGGTGGCCGGCTTCAGCAGCCAGACCGTCTGCCCGGCGATCTCGACCTTGGCGGTCTCGCCGAACAGCTTGCTGTCCACGTTCCAGCGCGCACCGGCTTTTTCAGCCAGGGCCTCAACGAAATGAAACCCGGCATTGTGCCGGGTCCGGGCGTGTTCCGATCCGGGGTTGCCCAGACCGACAATCAGTCGCAATCCTGCCATGGTTCCTTCCAGCACGGTGCCTGCCCGAAGGCAGGCACCGCTTGGGTATTACTCGGCAGCCGCTTCTTCGTCGGCCGCATCGGCCTTGCCGGCCTTGGCGGTGACGATGGCGTCGTCGTGGTCCTTGCCCAGCGCCAGGGCCGGGATTTCCACGCCCTTCGGCAGCTTGATGTTGGACAGGTACACCACGTCACCGGCCTTCAGCTCGCCCAGGTCGACTTCGATCGACTCCGGCAGGTCCTTCGGCAGGCAGGTGATGGTCACTTCCTTCAGTTCGTGGGTGACCACGACGTCGGCAGCCTTGCCAGCCGGCGAGGTGTCTTCGTTGACGAAGTGCAGCGGGACCGAAGCGGTCAGGGCTTCGTTCTCGTTCACGCGCTGGAAGTCCAGGTGCATGATCAGCTGCTTGTACGGGTGGCGCTGCATGTCACGCAGCAGGACCTTCTGCACCTGGCCGTCCAGGTTCAGGTCCAGGATGGAGGCATAGAACCACTCGTTCTGCTGGGCCAGCCAGATTTCGTTGTGGTCCAGGCTGATGGCGACCGGCTCGGCGTTGCCGCCGTACACGATGGCCGGGATCACACCAGCGTGACGCAGGCGGCGGCTCGCACCCTTACGCTGCAGTTCACGCTTGGTGACCTTGATTTCATGGGTCTTCGACATTTTCGACTACTCAGGTTGTTGCCTTGCCTTGCGGCGAGGCGGTTGAAGATGCTTCCGCGACCAGAAGCATCCGGGGCATGCCCCCACCGTTGCCGGCAGGGGCGAAAAACTCAATCGACGTACAGCGAGCTGACCGACTCGCCGAAGGCGATGCGGCGCATCGTTTCGGCCAGCATTTCCGCCACGCTCAGCTGGCGGATCTTGCTGCACACGCGCGCGGCGTCCTTCAGCGGAATGGTGTCGGTGACCACCAGTTCGTCCAGCTGCGAATTGGTGATGTTGTCCACTGCCGGGCCCGACAGCACCGCGTGGGTGCAGTAGGCGGCGACCTTCAGCGCACCGCGCGCCTTCAGGGCAGCGGCAGCAGCGCACAGGGTGCCGGCGGTATCGACGATGTCATCGACCATCACGCAGGTCTTGCCTTCGACGTCACCGATGATGTTCATCACGGTGGAGACGTTGGCGCGCGGGCGGCGCTTGTCGATGATCGCCAGATCGGCGTCATCCAGGCGCTTGGCCACGGCACGGGCGCGGACCACGCCACCCACGTCCGGCGACACCACGATCAGGTTCTCGGTGCCGTAGGCGCGCCAGATGTCGGCCAGCAGCAGCGGGGACGCATACACGTTGTCCACCGGGATATCGAAGAAACCCTGGATCTGGTCGGCGTGCAGGTCGACGGTCAGCACACGGTCGGCGCCGGCGGTGCTGAACATCTTCGCGGCCAGCTTGGCGGTGATCGGCACGCGCGAGGAACGCATGCGGCGATCCTGGCGCGAGTAACCGAAGTACGGCACCACGGCGGTCACGCTGGCCACCGATGCGCGCTTGAGCGCGTCGATCAGCACCAGCAGTTCCATCAGGTTTTCCGCGCTCGGCGCGCTGGTCGGCTGGATCACGAAGACGTCCTGCTTGCGCACGTTCTCTTCGATTTCCACCTGCACTTCACCATCGGAGAAGTGCGAGACCAGTGCCTTGCCCGGGCGAACCCCCAGTTCCTTGCAGATGTTCTGCGCCAGACGTTTGTTGGCGTTGCCGGAAAAGACCAGCAGGTTCGGGGACTCTTGCATCATGATTGTCTCGGGCGGGGACGAGTGGCGGGGATCCGGTAACGGCAAGGACCTTGCGGCCCTTGCTGCTGACAACACCGCGGTTGTTTCCACGTCCCGCGCGGTCGATGCGCTGGAAGGCGCGGACACAGCCGCAATTGGCAGGGGCGGTAGGATTCGAACCTACGAATGCCAGGATCAAAACCTGGTGCCTTGGGCCTCTTGGCGACGCCCCTGCAGTAATGAATCAGTGTTGCTCGAGTGCTTCCAGCAGTGGCGAACGCATGACGCCCGCTGCCACCCTTGCCCGCAACTCCTTCGGCAATTTCGCTCGTCCCTGCTCTGCGGCAGCCTGCGAATCGAACTCGACGAAACAACCACTTCCGGACCCGGTCAAACGTGCCTGGCCTATGTGGCTCAACGCGGCAAGCACCGCCTCGACGGCAGGCTCGCGGCGGCGCAACACCGGCTCGAACACGTTTCCGACCAGAGCGCCGGAAGCGAAGTCCTCTATTTTCGCAACTGGGCTGTCGCGCGTCAAATCCGGGTCCGCAAACAGGGCCGGGGTCGGCACATGAACGCCGGGTTCGGCGATCACATACCAGGCCGGGCGCAGGGTGATCGGGCGCAGGCGCTCGCCCACCCCTTCGGCCCAGGCATTGCGGCCACGCACGAACACCGGCACGTCCGCCCCCAGGCGAAGACCCAGGGCGGCCAGCGCATCTTCGTCCAGACCGGCCTGCCAGAGCCGGTTCAGCACCACCAGCACGGTCGCCGCGTCGGAAGACCCCCCGCCGAAGCCACCGCCTGCCGGAACATGCTTTTCGACGACGATATCTGCACCATGGGCGACGTTGGCAGACTCTTTGAGCAGGCGCGCCGCACGCACGGCCAGATCCTGATCCTCCGGCACGCCCGCCAGACCCGCGCCCTGGCGACGCACCTGGCCATCTTCACGCAGGCGCAGGCCGATCCGGTCGCCCCAGTCCAGCAGCCGGAATACGGTCTGCAGCTCGTGGTAGCCGTCGGCGCGGCGGCCGGTAATGTGCAGGAACAGGTTCAGCTTGGCCGGGGCCGGCCACCAGGACCAGCCCTCGGCGTCGATCTGCGCGGTCATGGCGCGTCGCTGCCCCACTGGTCCACCAGCAGACGGACCTTGGCGTCCTCGCGGCTGGCTTCGATGCGCCGCGGCAGCGCCGGGCGCCCTTCCTGCGCCGGGTACCAGTCCAGGTACTGGATCAGCCAGCCAGCCTGCTGCATGCGCCGCGGTCGGCCGTCGGCATCACGCTCCACGGTGCTTTCGCCGCTGCCACGCAGCACCAGGCCGCGGGTCCAGTCAGACAGTTCGTTGACCGGAATGTCCCAGCCGGTGGCATCGAGCAGCAACTGGCGCGCGTCGTCACCGGCGCGCGGGCCGTCGCCCAGCCCCTCCAGGCGCGCCCCACCCTGCACCGCGTCGCCCTGCAGGGTCCAGCTCTGGCGGGTGACCGGCGCGCTCAGCTGCACCCGGTACTGGCTGCCCTGCTGCACCCAGTCGATGCGACCACTGCCGCCATTCTTGCCTTTGCTTACCGCAACCCGGCCCTGGAAGGCGTAGTCCGGCTGCGCACGCAGCGCCTGCACGCGGGCCTCTTCGGCGCGCTCGGCGGCCGGCGAAACCGTATAGACGACTTCAGGCGCGGGGGTCTTCTGCGTGCCGACGCTGGTGCAGGCACTGACCGCCAGGGTCACGGCCGCCAGCAGCAGCGGCCGGATCGAGGAAACACTCATGGATTGAATTTCTCGCGGGCGCGCAGCAGCGCGCGGTTCTCGGGGTCCAGCTTGGCCGCTTCGTCGAAGAAGTGGCGGGCCTCGTCGTGCTTGCCGAGCACCCACAGCACTTCGCCCACATGGGCGGCGATCTCCGGGTCCTTGGCCAGGGTCCAGGCGCGGCGCAGCTGCACCAGCGCTTCGTCATTGCGGCCCAGGCGATAGAGCACCCAGCCGTAGCTGTCGACGATGGCGGCATTGTCCGGCTCGGCCACGCGCGCGCGGTCGATCAGTTCCAGCGCTTCCTGGTAACGCCCGGTACGGTCGGCCAGGGTGTAGCCCAGCGCGTTCAGCGCCGGCACGTTCTCCGGCTCGGTGACCAGGATCTTGCGCAGGTCGGCCTCGGCGCGGGCGATGTCATCGCGGCGCTCCCAGGCCAGTGCGCGCGCGTACAGCAGCGCGTTTTCGTCCGGATAGGCGGCCAGGCCCCGGGCCAGGGCATCCAGCTCGCCCGGCAGATCGTCGGCGCGCTGGCGCAGCTCGGCTTCCAGCAGATAGGCATCGCGGCGCACGTCATCGTCCACCGTCGCGTCGGACTGGATGGCATGCACTTCCTGCAGCGCCAGGTCCTGGCGCCCGGCCAGGCCCTGCGCGTTGGCCGCACGCAGGCGCGCTTCGTTCAGCTCTTCGCCGCCCGGCACGCTGTGGTACCAGTTCACCGCCTCGGGGTAACGCTTCAGGTATTCGGCGATCTTGCCCAGCAGCAGGCGCTGCGCAGGGTCAGGCTTGGCCGCCTGGCGCGACAGCTCGTTGTACAGGTTGCCCAGGGCGGCGTTGTCGCCCTGCTTGGCCAGCAGCGAAGCCCGCATGCCCCAGGTCTGCACGTTCTGCGGGCCGACCGCCAGCACGCGCTCGGCGGCGGCCGGCTGGCCCAGGCTGTCATAGGCGATGGCCACCGCATTGCGCAGTTCCGGGTCCTGCCGGGTCTTGGGCTCGACCCCCTGCAGCAACGACAGGGCCTGGCCGGTCTGGCCGGCCTGCTGCAACTGGCTGGCCCGCAACAGGGCCACCCGCGGTTCTTCCGGGAAGCGGCGCACCACTTCGTCGATCATCCGCTGCGCCAGTTCGGGCTTTTCCATGCGCAGCGCGAGCCGACCGAACTCCTGCCAGGCCTCGATCTTCGCCGGAATGGCATTGGCATCGACCAGTTCACCCAGCACCTGGGCCGGCACCGCCGGGTCGCGACCACCGCCGATCAGCGCGGCCAGGGCGAACTTCCAGCCCTGCTCGTCGCGATCCTGCAGCAGTGACTGCAGTTCGGCGCGGGCGGTCTTCACATTGCCCTGGCGCATGGCCAGCGCACCGGCGGCACTGCGCATGGGCAGCGAAGCCGGGGCACGCTGCTGCCACAGCGCCAGGCCCTTGGCGGCACTGGCATCGTCGTTGGCCAGCATGGCAATACGGGTGGCCCGTTCGGCCAGCCCGGCATCGCCGTCGGTCTGCTGGGCCGCCTGCAGGTACCAGCGCGCGGCCTCGGCCAGCTTGCCGGCCTGCAGGGCGAATTCCCCGGCCATCACCGGTTCCAGGGCCAGTTCTTCCGCCGCCGGGGCCCGCGCAGGGGCCTTGGCCGGCGCCGCCGCCAGCACCTGGGCACAGGCCAGGGACAGCAGCAGAACACTGGGGATGCGAATCAATGCGGGCATCGTCGGCATCGGGGCCTTAAAATGTCATCCAATGGCCAGCAGCTTATCGCAAGCAACTGAACAATGACCCTGTGGGTGCTCGGACTGAATCACCAGACCGCACCGGTGGAACTGCGCGAACGCGCAGCCTTCGCCGGTGAGGCGCTGCCGCGCGCGCTCGGTTCGCTGCGCGATACCCCGCAGATCGCCGAAGCGGTGCTGCTGTCCACCTGCAACCGCACCGAACTGTACGCGGTGGCCGACTCGGCGCAGGCCCTGGACCAGTGGCTGCAGCAGCAGGCCGGCGATCTGCAGGGCTATCTGTACCAGCACGCCGACGCCGAGGCCGTGCGCCATCTGTTCCGGGTCGCCACCGGGCTGGATTCCATGGTGCTGGGTGAACCGCAGATCCTGGGCCAGGTGAAGGATGCCTGGTCCACCGCGCGCGACCACGGTCTGCTCGGCCAACGCCTGGACCGGCTGTTCCAGCAGACCTTCTCGGTGGCCAAGCGCGCCCGAACCGATACCCAGGTCGGCGCCAACCCGGTGTCGGTGGCGTCGGCCGCCGTGCGCCTGGCGCAGAACGCGTTCGCACGACTGGACGAATCCACCGTACTGCTGGTCGGCGCCGGCGAGACCATCGAACTGGCTGCGCGCCACCTGAGCGAAGGCAAGGTGCGGCGCCTGCTGATTGCCAACCGCACGCTGGCCCATGCCCAGGAGCTGGCCAGCCGCCATGGTGGCGTGGCCCTGCCGCTGACCGAGCTGGAACGCCACCTGGCCGAAGCGGACGTGGTGTTTTCGGCCACCGCCGCCCGCGAACCGGTGATCCACCGCGCGGCCGTGGCCAATGCCCTGCGCGCGCGCCGGCACAAGCCGATGCTGCTGTTCGACCTGGCCGTGCCACGCGACATCGAAGCGGAGGTGGGCACGCTGAACGATGCGTTCCTGTACACCGTGGATGATCTGGAACGCGCGGTGGAAGACAACCGCCGCGGGCGCCGCGAGGCCGCCGCCGAAGCCGAAGCGATCATCGACCTGCAGGTGTCGCGCTACGTGGAAACCCTGCAGGCCAGCGCCCACCAGGCACCGCTGCGGCAGCTGCGCGCCTTCGGCGAAGCCACCCGCGCCGAACTGCTGGAGCGTGCGCGCCAGCAGCTGGCCAACGGCAAGCCGGCCGACGAAGTACTGGAGCTGCTGGCCCACGGCCTGACCAACCGTTTGCTGCACCCGCCCACTGCGGCCCTGCGCGCCGCCGCGCTCACCGGCGATGCCGACCTGACCCGCGCCGCGCAGCGCCTGTTCCCGGCCACGCCGGGCTACCACCATCCACCCGTGAGACCCGATGACGCCGACCCTGCGCCGTAAGCTGGAAGCGCTGGCCGAGCGCCGCGAAGAACTGGAACGCCTGCTCGCCGAACCCGACGTGGTCGCCGACAACACACGTTTCCGCGATCTTTCGCGCGAATTCGCCCAACTGGAACCGATCGCCACGGCCCTGGCCGAGGAAGCCCGCGCCAAGGCCGACCTGACCGCGGCCGAAAGCATGCGTGCCGACCCCGACCTGCGCGAGCTGGCCGACGAAGAGATCGCCGCCGCACAGGCCCGCCTGCAGGAACTGGAACAGGAACTGGCGCTGCTGCTGGTGCCGCGCGACCCGCGCGACGACGGCAACCTGTTCCTGGAAGTGCGCGCCGGTACCGGCGGTGACGAAGCCGCGATCTTCGCCGGCGACCTGTTCCGCATGTATGCGCGCTACGCCGAGCGCCAGGGCTGGAAGGTCGAAGTTGAATCGGACAGCCCCGGTGAACATGGGGGCTACAAGGAAGTGGTGGCCCGTGTGGTCGGCCGCGGCGCGTTTTCGCGCCTGAAGTTCGAATCGGGCACGCATCGCGTGCAGCGCGTGCCGGCCACCGAATCGCAGGGCCGCATCCATACCTCGGCGGCAACGGTGGCGATCATTCCCGAAGCGGACGAAGTGGATGACATCGTCATCAACCCGGCCGACCTGAAGGTCGATACGTTCCGTTCGTCCGGCGCGGGCGGCCAGCACGTGAACAAGACCGAATCGGCGATCCGCATCACCCACGTGCCGACCGGCGTGGTGGTGGAATGCCAGACCGAGCGCAGCCAGCACGCCAACCGCGACAAGGCGATGAAGCGCCTGAAGGCGCAGCTGCTGGATGCCGAGCGCCAGCGCCAGGATGCCGCGCAGGCCGAATCGCGCCGCCTGCAGGTGGGCAGCGGTGACCGCAGCCAGCGCATCCGCACCTACAACTTCCCGCAGGGCCGGATCACCGACCATCGCGTGGAAGGCCTGACCCTGTACGACCTGCCCAACGTCCTGGCCGGCGATCTGGATCCCCTGCTGCAGCGCCTGAGCCACGAGCACCAGGTGGACGCCCTGGCCCAGCTGTCGGCGGGCTGAGCGGCGTGTCGGCCTGGCAGCAACGGCAGCAACTGCAGCAGGCACTGGCCCGCCAGCCCGGCGATTTCATCGCCTGGGTCATGCTGGCCGACCTGGAGCTGGAAGCCGGCGACATCGCCGCCGGTGAACGCGCCGCACGCCGTGCATTGCAGCTGCGCCCGGACCATCCCGAAGCGCTGGCGCGGCTGGGCCGCGTGGCCTGGATGGCAGGCGTACATGCCGATGCGGCGGCCCTGCTGCGCCAGGCCTCTGCGTTGGCGCCGCAGCATCCGGGCATTGCCCTGTGGCTGGGCCATGCGCTGGAAGACGCCAACGATGCTGAAGGTGCTGCCGACGCCTACCGGCGCGCGCACACCCTGCTGCCGGGCGAGCCCTACATCGCGGCGCAACGCCTGGCCTGGCAACGCCGTCTATGCGACTGGCAGGACCTGGATGCGCTGGCCGCGCAGGTCCGGCGTGCGGTGGCCTCGGGCCAGGGCGCCGTTGAACCGTTCGCCTTCCTCAGCGAAGACGCCAGCGCGGCTGAACAATTGACCTGCGCGCGCGGCCGCGCCACGGCCGTGGCTGCCTCGGTGCGCCCGCTGGCGCCGGCAACGGTGCGCGCGCACGGGCCGCTGCGGGTGGGCTTGCTGTCCAACGGCTTCGGTGCGCACCCGACCGGTCTGCTGACGGTGGCACTGTTCGAACAGCTGCGTGCCGATCCCGCTCTGCAACTGCACCTGTTTGCCCTGAACCGCGATGACGGCAGCCGTATCCGCCAGCGCCTGCAGGCGGCCACCACGCTGCATGACGTGGCCGGATTGCGCCACGCCGAGACCGCCGCACGCATCCGCGCGCAGGCCATCGACGTGTTGTTCGACCTGCGCGGCTGGGGCGGTGGCGGTACGCCGGAGGTGCTGGCCATGCGCCCTGCCCCACTGCAGCTGAACTGGCTGGCCTACCCCGGTACGTCGGGCGCGCCGTGGCTGGATGCGGTGGTGGCCGATGGGTTCGCCCTGCCCGCTGCGCTGGAACCGCATTACAGCGAACGCGTGCTGCGCCTGCCGCGCGCGTTCCAGCCGTCGGACAACACCCGCGTACTGGAACCGGCCCCGGACCGTGCTGCCTGCGGGCTGCCCGCCCAGGGCGTGGTGTTCTGCTGCTTCAACAACAGCTACAAGCTCAACCCGCGCAGCATGGCACGCGCCTTTGCGGTGCTGCAGGCGGTACCGGGCAGCGTGCTGTGGCTGCTGTCCGGGCCGGGCAATGCCGATGCGCGCCTGCGCACGGCGGCACAGACGGCCGGGGTGGATCCCTCGCGACTGGTGTTCATGGCCAAGCTGGCCCACCCGCAATACCTGGCGCGCTACGCGCTGGCCGACCTGTTCCTGGACACCCATCCCTACAACGCCCACACCACCGCGTCGGACGCGTTGTGGGCTGGCTGCCCGGTGCTGACCTGCCCAGGCGATACCTTCGCCGCACGCGTGGCCGGCAGCCTCAACCATCATCTGGGCCTGGACGCGATGAACGTGGCTGACGATGCCGCCTTCGTGGCCACCGCCAGCGCGCTGGGCAACGATCCCGTGGCCCTGTCGGCGCTGCGCGCGCAGCTGGCGCAGGCGCGCGAGCGCAGCGGCGTGTTCGATATGGCCGGGTTTGCGCGCGACCTGTCGATGCTGCTGCAGGCACTGGCCCGCGAGCACGGGTGGGTGGGCGTAGCTGGGTAGAGTCGACCGTTGGTCGACTGCTCCCGCGGGCCGCGACTGAAAACCCCGCGCTGCGCGCGATAGTCGACCAACGGTCGACTCTACCCCGGCGTCCACATCGACTGGGCAGCCGCTGCGCTAGGCTCGGGACTCCTTCCCGCGTGGTGCACCCATGGGCAAGATAAAACGCAAGGACTACGACGCACTGCTGCAGCCGCTGCAACTGGAACTGACGGCGATGGCGCGCTGGGTACAGCACACGGGGCAGCGCCTGCTGGTGCTGTTCGAGGGCCGCGATACCGCCGGCAAGGGGGGCGCGATCCAGGCGATCAGCCAGCACCTGAACCCCCGCCAGTGCCGGGTGGTGGCCCTGCCCAAGCCAACCGACCGCGAGGCCACCCAGTGGTATTTCCAGCGGTACGCCAACCATCTTCCCGCCGCCGGCGAGATCGTGCTGATGGACCGCAGCTGGTACAACCGTGCCGGCGTGGAACGGGTGATGGGCTATTGCAGCGAAGGCGAGTACCAGCGGTTCCTGCGCCAGGCGCCGGTGTTCGAACAGCTGCTGGTGGATGAGGGCATCCTGCTGTTCAAGTACTGGCTCTGCGTGGACCAGGCACAGCAGGAGAAGCGCTTCGCCGAGCGCCACGTGGACCCGCTGAAGGGCTGGAAGCTGTCACCGGTCGATCTGAAATCGCGCAGCAAGTACAGCGCGTACACCGAGGCACGCGAGGCGATGCTGCGTGCGACCCATCGCGAGCAGGCGCCATGGACCCTGGTGGATTTCAACGACCAGCGGCTGGGGCGGCTGACCCTGGTACGCAACCTGCTGGACCGGTTGCCCGACACGCGGGTGGATGCGCCGCTGCCGGAACTGCCGGCGCTGAAAGGCAAGCTGCACCGCGAGCACTACGACGTGCTGGAGCCGATCGAGGACTTCCCGGTCGAGGATCGGTAGATCCACGCCATGCGTGGATGGATCGGGAGGGGGTCAGAGCCCGTTGCGTAGCAACGGGATCCGACCCCGCCGTTTTTTCAGTCGACCAACGGTCGACTCTACCGGGCTGCGGCGATCTGTTGTTCGATGTCGGCGGCGGTGACCGGGCCCAGGAAGGTGTGCGCGACCTTGCCGTCGGGCGCGATCAGGTGGGTCAGCGGCAGCCCGCGCGGGATGGCGAAATCGGCCGGCGGGTCGAAGGGATCGACCACCACGATCGGATAGGTCACCGGGTGCTTGACCAGGAACGCCTGCATGTCCGGCGCTTCGATGTCTTCGTAGGCCAGGCCCACCACTTCGATGGTGTTGCGCATGGCATGCAGCGCCGACAGCTCGGGCATTTCCTTGCGGCACGGCGCACACCAGGTGGCCCAGAAGTTCACCACCACCCACTTGCCGCGATGGGCCGCCAGGTCGTAGTCGCTGCCGTCCACCGCCTTCATCTTCAGCGTGGGAAATTCGGCGGTGGTTCGCTCGGCAGGCGTTTCATCGATCGGCGCCGGCGCGGCGGCGGTCGGGGCCTGTGCGGGCGGCGCGCTGCTGGACGGCGCCGGTTCCTGGGCCGGCTTGCAGGCCGACAGCGCCAGCGATGCAGCCAACGCAAGGACCAGCGGCAGCGGAGTGGTGCGGATCATGGGGTGTCTCCAGAATCAGGATAGATATCGCTGACGCGGCGCTTGAGGCGCTCGCGCAGCGGCAGGCGAAGTTCATCCAGCGCCGCCATGGCGGCCCGGCCCAGACTGTCGTCGCGGTACGGCAGATGCTGTTCGGCCACCGGAATGCGCAGCTGCGTGGACTCGTACAGGTCGGCCAGGCTGACCTGGTCCAGGTCGCGCGCCAGCAGCCATTCGCCACGCTCGTCACGGCGCAGCAGGCCGATGGCCTGCAGGTTGCACACCAGGTCCTGCAGCAGGGAATCGGTCAGCATCGGCTCCATGCGCAGGATCTCGTCATCATCCAGCCCCTTGCCTGCAGCCCGCGCATAGTGGAAGCGCCCGAGCAGGCGCAGCAGGCCATAGAACTCGTAGCCCTGCGGCAGGCGCAGTTCGACCGGCTGGTAGCGGAAGGCGGCCATGGACGAGGCCAGCGAGGCGCCCAGCAGCACCGCCACCCAGCACAGGTAGATCCACAACAGCAGGATCGGCACGAACGCCACGGTGCCGTACAGCTTCTGGTACGACTGGAAACTGCCCAGGTAGGCGCCGATGCCCCACTTCACCAGTTCCAGCATCACCGCGGCCAGCACGGCGCCGGGAATCGCGTGGCGCCACTTCACCGTGTGGTGCGGCACCACCCGGTAGACCAGCATGATGCAGACGAATTCGATCAGCACCGGCGCCAGCCGTAGTGCCAGATCCGCCAGCCAGCGCCCCTCCTGGGTGCCGAACAACGGCAGGGCGAACACCCGCGCCGACACCGCCAGCGAGGCCGCAGCCAGCATCGCGCCCAGGGTCAGCACCGTCCAGTAGACCAGGAAGCGGGTGAGCTTGGGGCGGCTGTTGCCGATGCGCCAGATCTTGTTGAAGGTTTCTTCCACGCTGTTGAGCGTGATCAGCAACGACACCACCAGCGCGATGAAGCCGGCGGCGGTGAGCTGGCCGGCACTGGCCGAGAACTGCCGAAGGTAGCCTTCAGCGGCGCGCGCGGCGCTGGGCACGAAGTTGGAGAACACGTAGTCGCTGAGCTGGTCGCTCCAGCGATCGAACACCGGGAATGCCGAAAGCACCCCGAACACCACGATCGCCAGCGGCACCAGCGCGAACACGGTGGTGTAGGCCAGCGCCGCAGCGGCCTGGAAAAGGCGGTCGTCGAGAAAGCGCCGCCACAGGAAGCGGCCGAAGCTGGCGGTCCGTGCGCGATCCCGCGCGCGCTCCATCCACAGGTTGAGCGTATCCAGAGGTTCCATCGGCGCAAGGGTACCCGATGCGGAATGCGTGCAGGATAGCCATACTGGCGTCCACACGATGAGGAGACCTGGGCACGATGGGCGAGATCCTGGTGCTGTACTACAGCCGCGGCGGTTCGGTGGCACGGCTGGCGCGCCAGATCGCGCGTGGCATCGGCGAAGTGCCGGGCATGAGCGCGCGCCTGCGCACGGTGCCGCCGGTGGCCGCGGTGACCCAGACGGCGCAGCCCCCCGTGCCCGATGAGGGCGCGCCCTATGTAAGCGTGCAGGACCTGGCCGAATGCCAGGGCGTGCTGCTGGGCAGCCCGACCCGTTTCGGCAACATGGCCGCGCCGGTCAAGCATTTCCTGGATGGGCTGGGCGCCGAATGGGTGAACGGCACGCTGGCCGGCAAGCCGGCCGGGGTGTTCACCTCCACCGCCTCGATGCACGGCGGCCAGGAATCCACGCTGCTTTCCATGCAATTGCCGCTGCTGCACCACGGCTGCCTGATCGTGGGCATCCCGTTCACCGAGCCGGCGCTGAGCCACACCACCGGCGGCGGTACGCCCTACGGTGCCAGCCACGTGGCCGGCGCCGCCGACGACCCCCAGCCCAGCGAGGATGAAGCCCTGCTGGCGCGGGCGCTGGGCCGGCGGGTGGCCGATATCGCGCAGCGGCTGGCCCGATGAACCGCGCGCCGCGCACCGTGCTGCTGCTGGCCCTGCTGGGCCTGGCCGCGCTGTTCGTCGGCTGGTTCATCAATGACAAGCACTGGCTGGCGACCCAGCTGGTGTTCACCGCCCCGCCGGTGGCGCTGGCGATCGCCCTGCGCCTGGGCTGGCGCAAGGCCGGCTTCTGGGCCTCGGTGCTGGCGCTGGGCTGGTTCAGCCACGGCGTGATGAGCGCCTGGAGCCACCCGCAGACCCGCGGGCTGGCCCTGATCGAAGTGGCACTGGCGCTGCTGGTGATCTTCGCCGCCAGCCTGCCCGGCCTGCGGGCCCGCTTCAGCAAGCGGCGCTGACGCTGCGCCCGGCGCCACGTATCATCTGCAGTCCCGGCCCCGCGCCGCTGTACCAGTCCTGGTTTCGCGCATGCACATGATGGAAGAGCTCCTGGTCGTCACCACCGGTGGCACGATCGACAAGATCTATTTCGACGACAAGTCGGACTACCAGATCGGCGACCCGCAGATCGGCATGATCCTGCGCGAGCTGGGGGTGACTTTCCGTTTCAACGTGATCCCGATCCTGCGCAAGGATTCGCTGCATATCAACGATGAGGACCGCGAGCTGATCCGCGCCACCATCGCCGCGCAGCCGACCCGCCACGTGCTGGTCACCCACGGCACCGATTCGATGGTGCAGACCGGCCAGGTGCTGTCGACCATTGCCGACAAGACCATCGTGATGACCGGTGCGCTCAGCCCGGCGCGCTTCCGCGGCTCGGATGCCGAATTCAACATCGGCTGTGCGATTGGCGCGGTGCAGTCGCTGCCGTCGGGCGTGTACATCGCCATGAACGGCCGCATCTTCGATCCGCAGCACGTGCGCAAGAACGTGGCCGCCAACCGCTTCGAATCGGTCTGAGGTTCCACGGCGCGCTGTCGCGCGGATGGATTCGGCGTTTCGGTTGCTGCTGGGTTGAGGGGATGATCCCCCCGACGCAGGACACGCCGTAAACCCGTCCATGGGGGCTCGTAGGCGCCATCCCTGGCGCCTGCGGTCCTGCATCGGGGGGATCATCCCCTCCTGACAGATCGCCGCGTGCGGCCAGCAGGACCAAGTACCTTGCACCGCGACGCTTTGATGCAGCCGCCGCCCATGAAAAAAACGCCCCGGCCGAAGCCGGGGCGTGCCCTTGGAGAGGGACTTGGGCTCAGTACTGGGCGTTGAGGGACACGCCCGAGAAGGTGCTGTAGGCCTTCACCCGCACATGCCAGGTGCCCGCCGCCGGGCTGTTCACCGTGCACGTCTCGTTGTTGCCGCTCAGGTACGGGCGGCAGGTGTAGGTGGTATCGGTCGGGGCGCTGCCCTGGCGGATGTACAGATCGGCATCGCCGCTGCCACCGCTGATGGCCACGCGCAGCTGGCTGCTGCCGGCCGGCACCTGCACGGTGTAGCTGAGCGAGGCGCCGCTGGATGCACCCAGGCCGGTCACCGGCACGTTGTTCTGCAGCACGGTGCCACCCGGTTCCGGGGTGGTGCCACCACCGCCGTTGATGGCCGCAGTCACCGCCGCATCGGCGTCGACGATGCCGGCACCACAGCCACCCGAGCAGGCACCCGGCAGCGCGCGTGCAGTGCTCTTCAGGATGCTTTCCACCTGGGCCGGGCTGAGCGGGCTCGGTGCCACCGACTGCATCAGGGCCACCACACCGGCCACGTGCGGCGCCGCCATCGAGGTGCCGTTGTACGAGGCGTAGCTGGGGCTGGCCGGCACGGTGGTGCCGCTGTTGAGGGTGGACAGGATGTTGGCACCCGGTGCCGACACGTCGATGCCGGTGCCGTAGTTGGAGAAGCTGGCGCGGGCGCCGGCCGAGGTGGTGGCCGCCACGGCGATCACGTTCGGGCAGTTGGCCGGCACGGCCGAGGACACGTTGGTGTTGCTGTTGCCAGCGGCGACGACCACGGTGGTGCCACGGCCAACCGCGCCGTTGATCGCGTTCTGGTAGGTGGTGGAGCAGCTGCCGCTGCCACCCAGCGACATGTTGATGACTTCGGCCGGATTGGCATTGGCGGGCACGCCGCTGACGGTGCCACCGGAGGCCCAGACGATCGCGTCGGCGATGTCGGAAGTGTAGCCACCGCACTTGCCGAGCACGCGCACCGGCACGACCTTGGCGTTGAAGGCGGTACCAGCCACGCCGGTGCTGTTGTTGGTGACCGCAGCGATGGTGCCGGCCACGTGGGTACCGTGCCAGCTGGAATCGGATGCCGGGTAGCCGGTGCCGCATTCGTTGGCGGCGTACCAGTCGCCTTCGTCGTTCGGGTTGTTGTCGCGGCCACCGCCATCGCGCGCCATCGCGGCATCGCTGATGAAGTCATAGCCGGGCAGGATGTTGGCGTTCAGGTCCGGATGGCTGGTGATGCCGGTATCGATCACGGCCACGACTACGCCGGTGCCGGTGGCCTTGTCCCACGCCGGGCGGACGTTGATCGAGGCGTTGGAGGTGCCGAAGCCCCACTGTTCGCTGAGGCGGGCATCGTTGGGCACCAGGGTCGGCCGCATGATCTGGTCGACTTCCACGTATTCCACGTTCGGGTCAGCGGCGAGCTTGCGCATCAGCAGCTCGGATTCGGCCTGGTCCAGCGCGCGGTCGGTCTTGACCACGGTCGGGCCGATGGCCAGCTTGCGGACTTCCTGCAGGCCCAGGGCGCGGCCCTGGCTGCTGGACAGGCCGGCTGCAGCGGTCTTCAGGGACGAGGCCAGTGCGGTGGTGTTGGCCACCGGGGCACTGCCTTCACGGTACTTCACGATGAAACGCTGGTGCGTCGGGGCGGACTGCAGGCCGCTGAGCTGGACGTCACCGGCGAAGGCCGGGGCGGCCAGCAGCAGGGAGGTGACAACGGATGCACTGAGAACCACCCACGACTTGCGCGCACGCAGATGCGAAACCTGGGACATCGGAATTTCCCTTTCTAGTGGTGTGAATGCCGGAATCGGCAGAAGCACCGGAGCGAGCGCTTGGCAAGGAACGAGGGCGCGGCTCGGCGTCCGGTGAGTCAGCGGATTCCCCTGTCGATCCGCTGTCAGATGACGCTAAAGGCTCAATCCGGACACCACAAGATTTTCAGTGTCTTTTCAGCAACATGAAATGTCTGTTCTGAGACTTCCCGTGTGGAGGGTTTGTGAAGGTGAAGGAACTTTCACGCCACCTGCACAGACATGACTGGGACATGAGCTGTCCTGCGATGTCTTTGCTGACATCGGCAGTGGCGCTGCCGGGATGGGTCGCTACAACGCAGAAAGCCCGTCGCGGGGACGGGCTTTCCGGGGAAACCAGCAGAGCAGTCGAGCATGGCTCGACTCTACAGGAGCGTGGAGCGATGCAGTCGAGCAAGCTCGACTCTACGATTGCATGGGGGCGATCAGCCCAGCTTGACCAGCCAGTTGTGGCGGTCCGGCAGGCGGCCGTACTGGATGTCGGTCAGTTCCTTGCGCAGCGACATCGTCACTTCGCCGGCCGGCGCGTTGATGTCACCCACCGAGAAGCCTTCGCCCTTCAGCTGGCCGATCGGGGTGACCACCGCAGCGGTACCGCAGGCGAACACTTCGGCGATCTCGCCCGAGGCCACGCCCTGCTTCCACTCGTCGATGGTGACCTTGCGCTCTTCAACCTTCATGCCGCGGTCGCGGGCCAGCTGCAGGATGCTTTCGCGGGTGATGCCTTCCAGGATGCTGCCGGACAGTTCCGGGGTGACCAGGGTGCCGTCCTTGTAGACCAGGAAGACATTCATGCCGCCCAGTTCTTCCAGGTACTTACCTTCCACCGGGTCCAGGAACAGCACCTGCGAACAGCCCTGCGCCTGCGCCTTCTGCTGCGGCAGCAGCGAAGCGGCGTAGTTGCCACCGCACTTGGCCGCACCGGTGCCGCCCTTGGCCGCACGCGCGTATTCGGTGGACAGCCAGATCGACACCGGGGCCACGCCCTTGGCGAAGTACGGGCCGGCCGGGCTGGCGATGACGTAGTAGCCGGCCTTGTGCGCGCCGCGCACGCCGAGGAAGGCCTCGTCGCCGATCATGAACGGGCGGAAGTACAGGCTGGATTCGTCGGCCGACGGCACCCAGTCCTTGTCCAGCGCGATCAGCTGCTTCAGCGATTCAACGAAGATCTCCACCGGCAGTTCCGGCAGCGCCAGGCGCTGGGCCGAACGCTGCAGGCGGCGGCCGTTGGCGTCCGGGCGGAAGGTCCAGATCGAACCGTCGGCGTGGCGGTAGGCCTTGATGCCTTCGAAGATTTCCTGGCCGTAGTGCAGCACGGCCGCGGCCGGGTCCAGCTGCAGCGGGCCGTAGGCGCGCACGTTGGCGTTGTGCCAGCCGGCATCCTTGTCCCAGCGCACTTCCACCATGTGGTCGGTGAAGTGCAGGCCGAAGCCCGGCTTCTCCAGGATCTGGGCGCGCTCTTCAGCGCTGCGCGGGTGGTCCGAACGGGTAACGGCGAAGCTGGGGATGGACTGGGACACCGGAGGATTCCTGTTCTGGTTGCGGGTAGTGCCGGGCCCGCCGGGGGCGGGACCGTGGGTCAAAGCATGCCGGTTTCGAGCCGCGCTGCCTCGGACATCATGTGCTGGTTCCACGGCGGGTCGAACACCAGCTCGACGTCGGCCTGGGCCACCGTCGGGATCATTTCGAGCTTGCTGCGTACATCGTCCACCAGGATGTCGCCCATGCCGCAGGCCGGCGCGGTCAGCGTCATCTTCACGTCGATCTCGCGCTGGCCTTCGTCCAGGTGCTTGATCTCCACTTCGTAGACCAGGCCCAGTTCGACGATGTTGACCGGAATTTCCGGGTCGAAACAGGTGCGCAGCTGCTGCCACACCAGCTGTTCGACCTGCTCGTCGGTGGCGTCGTCGGGCAGTTCCAGCGGTGCTGGCGCCTCTTTGCCGATGGCATCGCCATCCTTGCCGGCAATACGGAACAGATTGCCTTCGACAAACACCGAATAGCTGCCGCCCAGCGCCTGGGTGATGTACCCATAGCTGCCGGCAGGCAGGGTGACGGTGTCGCCCTGCGGGACCATCACGGCCTCGCAGTCGCGTTCGAAGTGGACAGGTTCGCTGCTACGGGAATACATGGGGATCGATATGGGGCCGCGGGCCGGGCCGCGCAAGCCTGCATTCTACCCCGCCCGCCCCACCGACGCCGGTGCGCTGCGGCAAACCACAGTATCCTGTGGCTGACTTTCAGGAAGCTTCGATGTCCTCCAATGCCACGCGTGCCAGGACCGTGACCTGGCTTTGGCCCTTCATGCTGCTGCTGGGCCTGGTTGTTGCTCCCATGGCCTGGGTGCTGCTGGCCCTGATGACCGGCCGCCAGGTCGGCTGGATGGCGGTGGTGACCGCACTGGAACTGGCGTTCATGCTGCGCCTGGGCACGCTGGGCCCGGGGCGGCTGCGCATTGCCCTGGTGGTACTGGGCACGCTGCTGGTGAGCGCGGTGGCTTACTGGGGCATCGCCAGTGCGTGGATGGGCGGTTCGATCGGGCTGAACCCGATGGATGCGTCCCTGCGCATGGGCCCGCACCTGGCCTGGACCCTGACCACTCTGGCCAACGGGGCGATGGAATGGATCTGGCTGGCGGTGGCCGTGGTGGTCGGCGCCTGGCTGGCGCGCTGAGCCCGCCGATTGCTACGCGGCAGGAGCGTGCGGACCAAGGTCCGCACCTACCAGGGATGGCCGGGTAGATCCACGCCATGCGTGGATGCGGGGAGGGCCGGCTGCCGGCCGGCAGGAGCGTGCGGACCAAGGTCCGCACCTACCGGGTGCAACCGCCTTTCAATGGCCGCCGTCCAGGGCCTTCAATTCGCTGACCAGAGAAGCGGCGGCCTCGGCGCCATCGCCGTACAGCATGCGCGTGTTGTCGGCATAGAACAGGGCGTTTTCAATGCCGGCAAAGCCGGTGCCCTTGCCGCGCTTGATCACCACCACGTTGCGCGCGTTCACCACATCCAGCACCGGCATGCCGTAGATCGGGCTGGCCGGGTCGGTGCGCGCCACCGGGTTGACCACGTCGTTGGCGCCGATCACCAGCACCACGTCGGTGGTGGCGAACTCGGGGTTGATGTCGTCCATGTCGGCAATCAGGTCGTAGGGCACGCCGGCTTCGGCCAGCAGCACGTTCATGTGCCCGGGCATGCGCCCGGCCACCGGGTGGATGGCGAACTTCACCTTCACCCCGCGCTGCCCCAGCCGCTGCGCCAGCTCCCAGATCTTGTGCTGGGCCTGGGCCACGGCCATGCCATAGCCCGGCACGATCACCACGCGTTCGGCGAAGGCCATCATCGCCGCCACGTCGGCCGCATCGATGGGCTTCTGCGAGCCGCTGATCGCCTGCGCTTCGCCACTGGCGCCGCCGCCAAAATTGGAGAACAGCACGTTGCGGATCGGCCGGTTCATGGCCTTGGCCATCAACCGCGTCAGCAGGATGCCGGCCGCGCCGACCATCATGCCGGCGATGATCAGTGCCTCGTTGCCCAGCACGTAGCCTTCGAACGACACGGCCAGGCCGGTGAAGGCGTTGTACAGCGAAATGACCACCGGCATGTCGGCGCCACCGATGGGCAGGGTCATCAACACGCCCAGCGCCAGCGCCAGCACGAAGAAACCGACGATGGCCCAGGTGCTGAGCGTGCTGGCGGCGATGATGCCCAGCACCACCACGGCCAGGGCCACCAGCAGGTTCAGGATCTGTTGGCC
Source organism: Stenotrophomonas sp. Steno-C17 (assembly GCF_056393165.1). Classification (NCBI taxonomy): domain Bacteria; kingdom Pseudomonadati; phylum Pseudomonadota; class Gammaproteobacteria; order Lysobacterales; family Lysobacteraceae; genus Stenotrophomonas; species Stenotrophomonas sp. Steno-C17. The sequence goes on along the minus strand of NZ_JBWJPD010000004.1, from coordinate 120,550 downwards.
GGGCCAGGTCACCCGCTTGTCCAGGCGGCCATCCAGCTTGGCCCAGGCGATGACCGAGCCGGACAGCGACACCGCACCGATGGCTGCACCGACCACCGCCAGCATCAGCACGGTGGCCGAGGGCTGGCGCGCGGCCAGGTCGGCCAGCGCCTGCGCGCTCCAGTGGCTGGTATCGCGGTGGGCCAGAAAGGCATAGCGCAGCAGTTCCACCGCGCCGATGGCGGCCGCCGAACCGCCGCCCATGCCGTTGTAGAGCGCCACCATCTGCGGCATGTCGGTGACGGCCACCTTGCCGGCCGACCACCAGGCCAGGCCCGCACCCAGCAGCAGCGCCACCAGGATCAGCGGGACGTTGTGCAGTTCGGGCAGGAAGAAGGTGGCCGCGGTGGCCAGCAGCATGCCCAGCCCGGCCCAGCGGATGCCGCTGCGCGCGGTCAGCGGCGAGGCCATGCGCTGCAGGCCCAGCAGGAACAGGGTGGCGGCCACCAGGTAGCTGGCCTTGACCAGCCAATCAAGCAGTTCAACGGTGCTGATGTTCACGCCTGCGGCTCCTTCGCTGCATCCTTGCCGCCCTTGGGTGCGCTGGGCTTGAACATTTCCAGCATGCGCGCGGTCACCACGTAGCCGCCGGCGGCGTTGCCCGCCCCCAGCACCACGGCCAGGAAGCCCAGCGCTTTCTCCAGCGGTGTCTGTGCGTGGCCCAGCACCACCATGGCACCGATCAGCACGATGCCGTGGATGAAGTTGGAACCCGACATCAGCGGGGTATGCAGGATGACCGGCACCCGCGAAATGATCACGTGGCCGGCAATGGCGGCCAGCATGAAGATGTACAGCGCCACGAACCCGTCACTCATCGGCAACGCCTCCCGCTCTGTCTTCGTCGCCCCATCATAACCATGGGCTGAACCCGGCGCGCGGGCCGGTCAACCACGGGCGCGCTCACGCGTTGTCGATGGTGACCGTGAACGAGGAACCGTACCCTGTGCTGGTGAGCAGCCCCCTTCCCCCGACCGCTGACAGCGATGCCCTGCCGGCATCGCTGGAGGCGTTCCTGGCCGGCGTGGGCCCGCGCGCGTTCCGCTTCGCCGAAGCGGGCCTGCGCCAGCGCGACGATGCGCTGGATGCCGTGCAGGACGCCCTGCTGCGCATGCTGGACTATGCCGACAAGCCGGCCACCGAGTGGGCGCCGCTGTTCTGGAGCATCCTGCGCCGGCGGGTGATCGACATGCAGCGCCGGCGCCGCTTCCGCCTGCCGTTCTGGCGCGACAACCAGGACGCCGACGGCGCCGACATCGACTGGGCCGACCCTGGCCCGGACCCGGCCCAGGCGCACGAGCAGCGCCAGCAGTACCAGCAGCTGGTGCAGGCCCTGCGCACCCTGCCCGCCCGCCAGCGCGAAGCCTTCACCCTGCGCGTACTGCAGGACCTGGATGGCGCCACCACCGCGCGCGCCATGGGCTGCAGCGAAGGTGCCGTCAAAACCCATCTGGCACGCGCCCGACAGGCGCTGCAGCACCATCTGGAGATCGACCCGTGAACCGCCCTCTGCCTTCCGACGACGCCCTGCGCAGCCTGCACGCGCACGCGTTGCAGTCGCTTTCCCCGGACACCCTGGCGCGGCTGCGGCAGGCCCGGCACAGCGCTGCAGGCGCGCGCCGCGACCGTGGCCGCTGGTGGCTGGCCACCGCGTGTTCGCTGGTGGTTGCACTGGGCATCGGCGTGCAGTTCACCGGCACCGCCCCGCATACTGGGCCGGTAGCGCCGCCTGCCGTAGCTGCGGTGGACGACAACAGTGCGCTGTACGACGAGAATCCCGATCTGTACCTGTGGCTGGGCGACACCGACCTGGCGATGGAGTGAACCATGCTGCGAGTTTCAACCCTGCCGATCCTGATCGCCCTGGCCATGCTGCCGGCGGCACCGGCGCTGGCCCAGGCTGCGCCACCGGCCGCGCCCGCGCGCGTGGCCCCCACCACGCCCCTACCTGGCTGGGAACAACTGAGCCCGGCCCAGCGCGAAGCCCTGCTGGCGCCCCTGCGTGACCGCTGGAACGGTGCCGACGCCGGGCAGCGCCAGCGCATGCTGTCGCATGGCCAGCGCTGGCAGTCGATGAGCCCGGAAGAGCGGGACAAAGCGCGGCGCGGGCTGCGTCGCTTCGAGCACATGAGCCCGGAACAGCGCGAACAGGCCCGTGCCCTGTTCGGGCAGATGCGCCAGCTGAGCCCGGCCCAGCGCGATGCCCTGCGGGAACGGTGGTCGCAGATGACGCCGGAACAGCGCAACGACTGGGTGCGCGAGAACCCGCCGCCGGCCCGGCCGCGGTAAGGCGCCTGGAATGGGGTCAGAGCCCTTTGCTGGCGCAAAGGGATCCGACCCCTGGCCTGGGGGAAACGGGGTCAGAGCCCTTTGCTGGCGCAAAGGGATCCGGCCCCACTGCGGTTCACGGCTGCCAGCGCGTTTTCGCCAGCAGTTCGTCGTCCCAGTCGAACGCCAGCTGCCCTTCGCGCACGAACAGCGCGACGAAGTTGAGCAGGTTGCGCGCATACATTTCGCTGGCCTGGGTGGCACCGCGACTGGCCAGGTGCAGCGGCCCATCGATCACCACGCCGTTGTGTTCGATGCACTGGCCAGGCTGGGTCAGCGCACAGTTGCCGCCACTTTCAGCGGCCAGATCGACGATCACGCTGCCCGGCGCCATGCCTTCGGCCATGGCCGCGGTGACAATGGTCGGCGCCGGTCGCCCGGGCACCGCCGCGGTGCAGATCACCACGTCCACGCTGCGCAGGTGCTCGCCCAGGCGACGCTGCTGTTCAGCCCGTTCGTCATCGGTCAGCGCGCGCGCGTAGCCGCCCTCGCCCACCGCGCTCACGCCCAGATCGAGAAAACGTGCGCCCAGCGACTGGATCTGTTCGCGGGTTTCCGGCCGCACATCGAAGCCTTCCACCTGTGCGCCCAGGCGACGTGCGGTGGCAATGGCCTGCAGGCCGGCCACGCCGGCACCGATCACCAGCACCTTGGCCGGCCGCACCGTGCCGGCGGCGGTGGTCAGCATCGGGAAGAAGCGTGGCGCGCGATCAGCCGCGATCAGCGCCGCCTTGTAGCCGGCCATGCCCGCCTGCGAACTGAGCACGTCCATGGCCTGCGCACGGGTGGTGCGCGGCAGTTGCTGCAGCGGGAACAGCCGCAGGCGCTCGTCGGCAGCCAACGCGGCCAGGGCCGGGTCGGACGCCGGCGCCAGCAGCCCGATCACACTGGCGCCGGGCTTGAGCAGGCCCAACTGCGCCGGTGCAGGCGCCTGCACGCACAGCAGAATGTCGATCTCGCTCCAGCGCGCCGCGTCGAACACGCGTGCGCCGGCATCGTCATAGGCGGCATCGGGGAAGCCGGCGGCCCGTCCGGCGCCGGCTTCGTACCAGACCGTGATGCCCAGTGCGCCCAGCTTCTTCGCCGTTTCCGGCGTCAGCGCCACGCGCCGTTCGCCCGGCGCGGTCTCCTTCATCCCCAGCAACGCCACGGCCATGCAGTCCCCGCTGATCGGTGAGTTTTCCCGATCCTAGCAGGGGTGCCCGGCTCAGTGCAGGGTGGCGCTGCCCGGGTCCAGGCGGTCGATCACGCCCTGCATGGCGCTGTCGAAGGCGCCGTCGTCCACATGGGCGCGCAGGCGGCCCAGGCGCACCATCACGGCCAGCTCTTCCGGCGAGGCCACGCAGAAGCGCACGCCACGACGGTTGACGAACAGCAGGCGCGAGGAGATCGGGCTGACCCAGGACAGCTTGCCCGCCTGCACCTTGCCGTCCTTGTCGACGAAGTCCAGCCAGTTGCCGATTTCCATGCGGCGGAAGCGGTCGGCGTCGGCATTGTCGAAATCATCGGTGTCCACCTGCCCACCCAGCTCCACCGCCGCGGCTTCCGGCGCCGGCGCGGTCGGCAGGGCGACCTGCGGCAGCTCCGGCAGCGCGCGCTGCAGTTCCGGGCGCGATTCGGCGATGCCCTGCAGCGTGTCGTGCAGCGCATCGATCGCCGCGCTGGCGGCGTCACCGTGAACGCCCACGCTGGCGAACACCTTGGCCAGTGCCGGCTGCCAGGCCTGCAGCCACGGCTTGCCGACGATCTGGCGGCGCGCTTCGGCCACTTCTTCCAGCAGGCCATCGCCCAGGGTGAGCGCCTCGGCCACCGAACTGCCATCTTCGCCCTCGCGCAGCAGCGCCAGAGTCAGATGATGCTGCCAGGGCTGGCGCAGGAACTCGGCAATCGCCGCCGGCAGCGTGGCATCGCCGATACGGCGGTCCAGCTCAGCGCCTGCGCGGCTGCGGGCCATTTCCAGCTTCTCCTGGCCGCGCTGGGTTTCAGCGGCACGACGCTCGGCGATTTCTACGCGCCGGCGGTGCTGCACCAGGAACTCGCGGAACTCTTCTTCCAGGGTCAGGAAGATGGCCAGGTTCTCGTTGAACTCGGCCACCAGACGTTCGATGATTTCTTCCACCTTGGCCATCAGCATGCGCTCGGCCTGGCTTTCGCCGGTGTTGCCCTCGCAGGCTTCGGCCAGCGAATTGAGCAGCTTGCGTGCCGGGTGGGTCTTCTGCACGAACATGCGGCGGTCGAGCATGGCCACCTTCACGAACGGCACCACCAGACGGCCGATCAGCTCGCGCGAACGACCTTCCAGCTCGCGTTCGTCCAGCATCACGTCGAACAGCATGCCGACCAGATCGATCGCATCCTCGTCCTGCGGGTCCAGGCGGGTCTGGCCGGGATCGGCGCCGAGCCGGGTGGCGCTGGACAGCACTTCGCTCTTCAGCCGCTGCGCCAGCGATTCGCCGTCTTCACCGATGGCCGCCCGCAGCGTGGCGCTGGGCGTGGCCTGCAGCAACGACAGCACCGACATCATTTCGCGCTGGCTGAGCGGGCGATGCTGGCCCACCGCCACCTGCGCGGCCGACGTCGCGTCTTCGCGCACGTGGCGGGTCTGCTGCAGCAGTTCGTGCAGGGCTTCCAGCAGCATGCCCTGCTGGCCGCCGTAGCCTTCCCCGGCCGGGCCTTCTTCCACGCCCAAGTGCTGCTGCATGTGCCCGCGGCGCTCGGACCAGCGCGCGGCGAAGCGCTGCGCCCAGGCCGGCGCGGCCTGTTCTTCATCGCTGAAATCGGTGTCGAAGCCAGGCATGGCGCGCTGCTCGACCAGATCATCCAGCCCCGGCGGCGGCCGCGACGGCGTGGCGGACGGGGCACGACGCGGCGCGCCCATCTGCGGCATCACCCCGGCGGCAGCCAGTTGTTCGTCCAGCTTCTCGTAGATGCGCCCGACCGGCACGCGCAGGTCGCGCTCGCACAGCTTGATCAGTACCAGGTGCACTTCCGGGGCCAGTTCGCAGTGCGCGAACGCCTCGTGGATGGCCACGCCCAGGTGCTCAGGGCTGATCGGGTTGCGATCGGCATCCAGCTCGCCGGTGGCGGCCAGCCAGCCCAGCCGGCGGTCCAGCCGCGCCAGCACCGGCTTGAAGTCACGCAGCAGCACCGTGGCGAAGTTGCGCACGGCCAGCCGCGATTCCAGCACATGTTCGGGAATCAGGCTGAGGCCCTCTTCGGCCGGCCCGGACAGCGTGGCCTCGGCCGACAGCGGCTCGCCGGCGGCGAGCGCCGCCCAGGCGCGCTGCAGGTGGCTGGCGTAGGCGGCCTCGATCTCGGCACGACGGCGGCGCAGCTCGCGCATGGCGTCCAGGAACAGCAGCTGCGACGCACCGGCATTGCCGGCACGGTCGAACAGGGCATCGTCGAAGCGGGCCAGTGCCGCGGCAAAAGCCTGGCACAGCGCCGGCAGGACCATGTCCCGGGCAAGCTGAAGCTGGGCCGGGTCACGACCCGGCGATCCCATCGGAGTGGGCGCGCTCATCATTCGGGAAGGCTCCCCACCTTCTCTATTGCGACTGACATCATGGACATCGCGACGGCCGGTGCACCCCATGCACCGGTACGCCGATGGTAGGCCGGCCAGCCTGTCACGGACAGTGAAACAGTCCTCACTTCAAACCTCACGACCGGCGGCCCGGCAAGACGGGTATCGTAAGCCGTGCGGGGCCTGCGAGGCGAGGGGAAGCGGCGTTGGGCGCCGCGCCAGTGGCATGACGTTCATCACAGTTTGTTATTTGAATGGCAGACGCGACACGACGGGCGTCATCAACCACCCCGACTATAATCATGTGCCCGTGATGACCGGTTCAGACTCCATGCCCGACCCCGCTGCCCTGCTCGCCCTGGATGCCCGCCGCTCGGTGCCCTCGCGGCAGCTGGGCGAACCCGGACCGGACCCCGCCACCCTGCTGCGCATGCTGACCTCGGCGGTGCGCGTGCCCGACCACGGCAAGCGGGTGCCGTTCCGCTTCCTGAAGATCGCCGGCGATGCGCGTCACACTCTGGGCGATTTCCTGGCCGAGCGTAGCCGCGAGCGCGATCCGCACGCCGGCGAGGCCGTGTTCGAGAAGGACCGGCAGCGCTTCAGCCACGCCCCGCTGGTGATCGTGGTGGTGGCCAGCCCGCGCCCGGACGCCAAGGTGCCCGAGCAGGAACAGCTGATGACCGCCGGCTGCGTCTGCTTCGCTCTGCTGCAGGCCGCGCAGGCGCTGGGCTTCGGTGCGCAGTGGCTGACCGCGTGGATGGCCTTCGACCCGGCCGTGCACGCCCACCTGGGCCTGGCGGAAGGCGAGCGGATTGCCGGCTTCATCCATATCGGCACACCCAAGGCGGCGGTGCCCGAGCGCGAGCGCCCGGATGCGGCCGCCCTGCTGCAGGACTGGACCGCACCGTGAGCGCCATCAGCGCCCACCCCGCACCGCCGCTGTACCTGGTCGACGCCAGCATCTACGTGTTCCGCGCCTGGCACTCGCTGCCGGACGAGTTCCAGGACAGCCAGGGCTGGCCGACCAATGCCGTGCACGGCTTTGCCCGCTTCCTGCTGGACCTGCTGGAACGCGAGCGCCCCCGCCATATCGCCATTGCTTTCGACGAAGCGCTCGACAGTGGCTTCCGCCACCGGCTGTACCCGGCCTACAAGGCCAACCGTGATCCGGCACCGGAGGCGCTGAAGCGCCAGTTCGTGCACTGCAAGGCGCTGTGTGCGGCGCTGGGGCTTGCGGTGCTGGCCCACCACGATTTCGAGGCCGACGACCTGATCGGCAGCGCCCTGCACCGCCACCGCGGCAGCCACCGCGGGGTGATCATTTCGGCCGACAAGGACCTGTCGCAGCTGCTGCTGGACCACGACGAACAGTGGGACTACGCACGCAACCAGCGCTGGGACGTGGCCGGGGTCAAGGCCCGCCACGGCGTGCACGCGCACCAGATTGCCGATTACCTGGCGCTGTGCGGCGATGCGGTGGACAACATTCCCGGCGTCAGCGGCGTGGGCGCCAAGTCGGCCGCGGTGCTGCTGGCCCACTTCGGCAGCATGGATGCCCTGTTCGAACGTATCGATGAAGTGCCGTTCCTGCGCCTGCGCGGCGCGGCACAGATGGCCGTGCGCCTGCGCGAGCAGCGCGAACACGCGCTGTTGTGGCGGCAGCTGACCACCATTGCCCTGGATGCGCCGCTGGACGGCAGCGCGCTGGGCCTGCTGCGCCAGCCCGCCGACCCGGAACTGCTGGATGGCCTGTGCCAGACCCTGCGTTTCGGGCCGCTGACCCGCCGCCGCCTGTTCGCCGCCACCGGCATGGCCGACCCTCTTCCCACACCCAGCGAGCCCGCATGAGCCAGCGCAACACTGAAGCACCGCGTGTCGTCTACGAAGGCAAGTACCAGCGCATGGTCGTGCGCGGTACGTGGGAATACAGCGAACGCACCCACGCCGGCGGCCTGGCCGCGATCATCATCGCCGTCACCCCCGAAGACAAGGTGCTGTTCGTCGAACAGTTCCGCGTGCCGTTGCAGGCACCGACCATCGAGATGCCCGCCGGCCTGGTCGGCGATGTCGATGCCGGCGAATCGATCGAAGTATCGGCCGTGCGGGAACTGGAAGAGGAAACCGGCTGGACCGCCGCGCACGCCGAAGTGTTGATGATCGGCCCGACCTCGTCCGGCGCCAGCAGCGAGAAGATCGCCTTCGTGCGCGCCACCGGCCTGCGCCGGGTCGGCAACGGCGGCGGCGATGAGAGCGAGAACATCACCGTGCACGAGATTCCGCGCAGCGAGGCGGCCGCCTGGCTGGTGCAGAAGATGGGCGAAGGCTACGAACTGGACGCCAAGCTGTGGGCCGGGTTGTGGATGATCGAACATCACCTGGATGGCCGCCCGCGTGGCTGACGCCGACCTGCACGGGCTGCCGGCCCTGCTGGGCGCCGACGACCCGGCCGTCTACACGATCCATCGCGCGCAGGGGGCTTCGCCCTACCTGCTGCTGGCCGACCATGCCGGCCAGCAGGTACCGCGCGGGCTGGCGCAGCTGGGGCTGCCGCAGCATGAGCTGGATCGCCATATCGGCTGGGACATCGGCATTGCCGGCACCACCCGTGCACTGGCCGGGCTGCTCGATGCCTGGGCGATCGAACAGACCTATTCGCGCCTGCTGATCGACTGCAACCGGCCGCTGGCCTCGCCCACGCTGATCCCGGAAGTGAGCGACCACACCGTGGTGCCGGGCAATGCCGGGCTGTCGGCGGCGCAGCGCCAGCAGCGCATCGACGCGATCCACGCGCCGTACCACGCACGCATCAATGCCGAACTGGACGCGCGCCGCGATGCGGGCCGCCCGACCCTGCTGGTGATGATGCACAGCTTCACCCCGGCAATGAACGACGTCGCCCGACCGTGGCACGCCGGCGTGCTGTACCACCAGGACACCCGCTTCGCCCAGGCGCTGCTGCGGGCGCTGCGTGCCGAGGGCGACCTGGTGGTGGGCGACAACGAACCGTATTCGGTGAACCGCAACAGCGACTACGCGGTGCCGGTGCATGGCGAAGACCGCGGGCTGGTGCATGTGGAACTGGAAATCCGCCAGGACCTGATTGCCGACGTGGCCGGCCAGCAGGCCTGGGCGCAGCGGTTGGCGCACGTGTTCAGCGCATTGCAGCCAGAGTTGTTGGCGGCGGCATGACCGCCCTCCACGCAATCGAAGGACGGTAGCGCCGGGCCATGCCCGGCGGCACCGGAACCCACTGCCGCGTTACGCCTCGCCGGGCATGGCCCGGCGCTACCGCAGGCGGGGCGCGTCCATCCACGGGAACGGCTTGAACCCGTGCACCTGCACGGTCGCGCCGATGGCCTCGAAGTCGTCCTTGATGGCTTGCGCGCGGTTGCGATCCAGGCCTTGGCCCAGCAACAACGGCAATGCGCGGCAGCGCGCCAGCGCCTGCCCCACCGGCACCTGGTGCAGGCGCGACACGCGCTGTGCGGCGGCTTTCACCTGCGTCTCCGGGCACGCCGACAGCTGCAGATCGAAGGACGCGAAGATGCCCGCACCCACGCCGGCCGCGCGCGCAGCGGCCTGCTCGGCGGCCGTGGCTTCGCCCAGTGCCTCGTCGATGCCTTCCACCTGCTGGAACGCGTCGTACTCGTGGTAGTACGCCAGCGCCTGCGCGTACTCGGCCAGGGTGGATTGCGGGCGCTGGCGCTTGTGTACCTCCAGCACATCGGCAAACGTGGCCGGCTCCAGGTAGGTGGTCAGACCCAGCGCGCGCGCCGCGGCCGGCACCTGGCTGTCATCGTCGAAGGCGGTCTCCTCATCAGGCGGCAGCCAGAAGCGCGCCTGCAGCAGATCTCCATCGGTGGCGTGCACCCAGCCGAAGGAAGCAAACACATCGTGGTCGTCGTTGCAGGCGGCGAAGGCCAGCAGTGTCTGTTCCAGGTCCAGCAGTTCGATCATGCGTCATTGGCCAGGCAGGCGGGGGCGTTCGAGTCTACCGCTGCCGGGCGCAGGCCCAGCGCGATCACCACCCCGAACAGGGCGAACAGCGCCGCGCCGTACTCGGCATGCACCAGCCCGGCCAGCGCCGCAGGCGACGACGCCGTGCCGCCACCCGCATTGGCCACCATCACCAGCACCGCCAGGCCCAGCGCTCCACCAATCTGCTGCGCGGTGGCGGCCATGCCGGAGGCCACGCCCTGCTGCGCAGCGGGCACGCCCTGCCCGGCCACGATCCACATGGCCGTCCAGCTCATGCCCTGGCCCACGCTGAGTACCACGATGCCCGGCAGCAGCGGCCAGTAGCCACTGCCCTGCGGCAGCGCCCAGGCCACGGCGGCAATGCCGACCGCGCCTGCGGCAAAGCCCCAGCCCAGCACCTGCCGCGCCGACTGCCGCCGCAGCATGCGTTCGGCAATGCGGATGCCGAAGGTGCACACCACGGTGGGCAGCAGGAAGGCCAGGCCGGCCTGCAGCGGGCTCCAGCCATAGCCATCCTGGAAATACAGCGCCAGGAAGTAGTACTGCACGCCATAGCTGCTCATGAAGGCAAAGGTCAGGCCCATGGCGGCACGCAACCCGCGCAGGCGCAGCAGACCGAACTGCATCAGCGGGTCGCGGCTGCGCTTCTCGATCTGCACGAACACGGCCAACAGCAGCACCGACACCAGCAGACAGCCCAGCGTGGCCGGCGCGGTCCAGCCCCATTCGGGCCCCTGCACCAACGTGGTCACCAGCAGGCTACCGCCCACGGTGACGGTGATGCAGCCGGCCAGGTCGAACGAACGGCCCTGCGCGCGCGGACCATCGGCCGGCAACCACGCCCCGGCAGCGACCGCGCAGGCGGTGGCCAGCGGCACGATCACCGCCAGCACGGCCGGCCAGCCGAAGGCCTGGGTCAGCACCCCGCCCAACAGGGTGCCCAGGGCCAGGCCAACCGCGCTGGCCATGCTCCAGATCGCCAGCGCGCGGTTACGCACCGGGCCTTCGGCATAAAGCGTATTGATCAGGGCCAGCGTGGCCGGGAACAGCAATGCCGCGCCGATGCCCTGTGCGGCACGGGCCACGATCAGCAGTGGCGCGTTCGGGGCCAGCGCGCCCAGCAGCGACGCCAGCGCGAACAGCAGCATGCCCAGCCGATAGAAGCGGCGGCGCCCGATCAGATCCGCTGCGCGCCCGCCCAGCAGCAGGCAGCCGCCGAAGGCCACGGTGTAGGCGCTGACGACCCACTGCAGCTGCTGCGCATTGATCTGCAGCGCACGGCCCATGTCATGCAGGGCAACGAAGATGATGGTGGCGTCCAGGGCGATGATCAGCTGCGCGGTGGCCAGCAGGGTCAGCGCCCAGCGCGGGTATTTCAGGGGAGGCATTCGGCGCACGGTTCGGTGGGGGGGGGGGACGGCAGTCTCATTGATGCGGACGCATCAATAAACCCCATCGGAGCCATATCTGTCATGATTTTTGGCATGAATGGATCATCGATGGATCTCAACGCGGTGCGCATGCTGGTGCAGGTGGCCGAAGCGCGCAGCTTCACGGTGGCGGCTGGCCAGCTCGGCCTGAGCCAGTCCGGGCTGTCGCGGGCCATTGGCCGGCTCGAGGCCTCGCTGGGAGTGAAGCTGCTGCAGCGGAACACGCGCAACGTTGCACTCACCCCGGATGGCCAGCAGTTCGTCGAGCAGGTGGGGCCGTTGCTGTGCGGCATGGAAGATGCCGAACGGCTGCTGGCCGACCGCCCCTGCACACCGTCGGGTGTGCTGAAGATCAGCGCGCCATCGATGTTCGGGCGCAAGGTGCTGGTGCCCTTGCTGGGGCGATTGCTGGAACGACACCCGCAGCTGCAGGTGGACGCCGTGCTGAGTGACCGGCTGGTGGACCTGGTGGAAGAGGGTTTCGACGCGGCAGTGCGCACCGGCCCGATCGCCGACCAGCGCATCGTGGCCCGCGCTTTGCGACCGCTGCGCTGGGTGACCGTGGCCAGCCCGGCCTACCTGGCCGCGCACGGCCGTCCGCAGCACGTGGCTGATCTGCAGGACCATGCCTGCCTGGCCGTGCGCAACCTGCGCAGCGGACGGTTGGTGGACTGGCAGTTCGTGCAGGACGGGCAGCTGCGCGAGGTTACGCCGCCGGCACGGATGGTGTTCGACAGTGGCGACCCGCTGGTGGAAGCGGCGATTGCCGGCATCGGCATCGTGCAGGTGATGGATTTCGCGGTGGCCGAGGCCTTGGCCGACGGCCGCCTGCAGCGCGTGCTGCAACCCTTCGAAGGTCGCAGCCGCGCCTTGTCACTGATCTATCCGCCGTCGCGGCAGCACTCACCGAAGCTGCAGGTGCTGGCCGACGCGCTGCTGGCCGGGGATTGGTAGATCCACGCCATGCGTGGATGATTGCGCACGGGGTCAGAGCCCTTTCCGTGGAAAAGGGATCTGACCCCTTCGGCATTACGCGAAGCTGTCGGTGGCGCGCACCAGCGCGTCCACGTTCTCCGCCTCGAACGCCGAATGACCCGAGGCCGGGGTGATTTCCAGCTTCGCCTTCGGCCAGACCTTGGTCAGGTCCCAGGCGTTTGCCAGCGGGCAGACCACGTCGTAGCGGCCGTGCACGATCACGCCCGGGATATCGGCAATGCGATGTGCGTCGCGCAGCAGCTGGTCTTCCACTTCGAAGAAACCGCCGTTGACGAAGTAGTGGTTTTCGATGCGGGCGAAGGCCAGGGCGAAGTGCGGGTCTTCGTGGCTGTTGATGAAGTCGTCATCGACATGCAGGAAGCTGGTCGCACCTTCCCACACCGCCCACGCCTTGGCCGCGTCCAGGCGGGTGGTTTCGTCTTCACTGGTCAGGCGGCGGTGGAAGGCCGAGATCAGGTCATGGCGCTCCACCGGCGGAATCGGCTTCAGGTAGTGCTCCCAGGCATCCGGGAACAGGCGGTTGGCGCCTTCCTGGTAGAACCATTCCAGTTCCCAGCGGCGCAGCATGAAGATGCCGCGCAGCACCAGTTCGGTCACCCGCTGCGGGTGGGTCTGCGCATAGGCCAGCGCCAGGGTCGAACCCCAGCTGCCACCGAACACCTGCCAGCGATCGACGTTCAGGTGCTCGCGCAGCTTTTCGATATCCGCGACGAGGTCCCAGGTGGTGTTGTCCACCAGGTCGGCATGCGGGGTGGAACGGCCGGCACCGCGCTGGTCGAACAGGATGATGCGGTACCTGGACGGGTCGTGGAACTGGCGCATCTTGTCGCTGCAGCCGCCACCCGGGCCACCGTGCAGCATCACCACCGGCTTGCCGTCCGGGTTGCCGCACTGTTCGAAGTACAGCGTGTGGCGGTCGTCGACCTTCAGGGTGCCGACGTCGTAGGGGGTGATGGCGGGGTACAACGTACGCATGCTTGCAGCTCCGTGGTGGTGCCCTGCCGCTGGCAGGAGAACCCCCATTCTAGGCCGGTCGCCGCCCCAGGGTGACCCGGTCGCGGTGTTCAAGGTCCTGCGCGGTGCATACCTCGGCCAGGCCCGCGGCGTCGAACAGCGCGCGGATCGCCGCGCCCTGGTCCCAGCCGTGTTCGACCAGCAGCCAGCCACCGGGCTGCAGGTGCGCGCAGGCTCCCTCGGCAATCGCACGGATGTCATCCAGCCCGTCCACGCCCGACGCCAGTGCCGTGGCCGGTTCGAAGCGCAGGTCGCCCTGCTGCAGGTGCGGATCGTCGCTGGCGATATAGGGCGGATTGCTGGCGATCAGGTCGAAGCGCGCGCCCTGCAGCGGTGCATACCAGTCCTGCCCGCCTTCGGCGAAGCGCACGTTGCGCAGTGCATGGCGCGTGGCATTGCGCGCGGCGACGGCCAGCGCAGCGGGGCTGGCATCGGTGGCCAGCACCTGCGCCTGCGGCCGTTCGCTGGCCAGCGCCAGGGCAATGGCGCCGCTTCCGGTGCCGAGGTCGGCCAGTTGCAGCGCGCGATCTGCCGGCAGGCGGTCCAGCGCCAGTTCCACCAGCAGCTCGGTTTCCGGGCGCGGGATCAGGGTGGCCGCATCCACTTCCAGATCGAGCGTCCAGAAGCCGCGGCGGCCGGTCAGGTAGGCCACCGGCTCACCGGCGATGCGACGGGCCAGCAATGTCTCGAAGGCGACCTGTTCAGCTTCCGGCAGCGGATCGGTGGCGTGGGCGAAGAGCCAGCTGCGCGGGCGGTCCAGCACGTGCAGCAGCAGCAGTTCGGCCTCGTGGCGGGCGTCGATGCCGCCAAGGCGGGCACTGGCCGCAGCCACGATCTGGCGCAGCGAAGAATCGGATTCGATGGACATGCCGCAATTGTAGAGTCGAGCTTGCTCGACTGCTTCGGCAAAGCGGTCGAGCAAGCAAAGGCAGTCGAGCATGGCTCGACTCTACAAAAAGCGGGGTTCGTTCAGGTTGGCCAGGGTGGGATAAGAAGGGGCTATCAGTTCCACGCCGCGGATTCAGGAATTTTTCCTTTCCATACAAACAGTTGCAGGGCCAGGAGCGTCCAAACAGAAACCCGCCCCTTGAAATTCAATAGACAACATCTATTGAATAGATGAAATCAATGCATTGTTCTTATCGATGCGGAATCGGTAACCTAGCTCCTGTCGATTCACCCACTCCCCTTCACCCAGAGGAAAAACGATGTCCCTGATCAACACTCCGATCCAGTCGTTCGAAGCCAATGCCTACCACAACGGCGAGTTCATCAAGGTTTCCGACAACAGCCTGAAGGGCCAGTGGTCCGTCCTGATCTTCATGCCGGCCGCCTTCACCTTCAACTGCCCGACCGAGATCGAAGACGCGGCCGACCATTACGCCGAGTTCAAGAAGGCTGGCGCCGAGGTCTACATCGTCACCACCGATACCCACTTCTCGCACAAGGTCTGGCACGAAACCTCGCCGGCCGTGGGCAAGGCCCAGTTCCCGCTGGTGGGCGACCCGACCCACAAGCTGACCCGCGCCTTCGGCGTGCACATTGAAGAAGAAGGCCTGGCCCTGCGCGGCACCTTCATCATCAACCCGGAAGGCGTGATCAAGACCCAGGAGATCCACTCCAACGAGATCGCTCGTGACGTGGCCGAGACCCTGCGCAAGCTGAAGGCCGCCCAGTTCACCGCCGCCAACCCGAACCAGGTCTGCCCGGCCAAGTGGAAGGAAGGCGAAAAGACCCTGACCCCGTCGCTGGACCTGGTCGGCAAGATCTAAGTCGTACCGGCCTGCCGCGGCCCCACGCCGCGGCGCGCCCTTCATCCCCGTGCCGGCCCCACGCCGGCGTGGGGGTGAACCCAAGACAGCCAACGCACGCCAGCCTTGGCCAGCCAGCCCCTTCCACGGTCGCTGTCTTGGGTTCACCCCTACCCCCTGCTGGTCCGCTACCTTCTACAGCGGTGCCACGCCCACGCTTTGCCTGAAACCAGGAGAGAACCATGTTGGACGCCAACCTGCAGTCGCAGCTGAAGACCTATCTGGAACGCGTGACCCGCCCGATCCAGATCACCGCGCGCGCCGACGATGGCGCCAAGTCGCAGGAAATGCTGGAACTGCTGCAGACCCTGGAAAGCCTGTCGGACAAGATCTCGCTGCAGGTGCTGCGCGATGGCCAGGGCCGCGTGCCCTCGTTCGACCTGGGCACCCCGGGCCAGGACATCCACCTGACCTTTGCCGGTCTGCCGATGGGCCACGAGTTCACCTCGCTGGTGCTGGCGCTGCTGCAGGTGGGCGGCCACCCGTCCAAGGCCACCGCCGAGCTGATCGAGCAGGTGCAGAACCTGGAAGGCGAATACAAGTTCGAAACCTACTTCTCGCTGTCCTGCCAGAACTGCCCGGACGTGGTGCAGGCGCTGAACCTGGCCGCCGTGCTCAACCCGCGTATCCAGCACGTGGCCATCGACGGCGCCCTGTTCCAGGACGAAGTCGAGAAGCGCGAGATCATGTCGGTGCCGACCGTGTACCTCAACGGCGAAGTGTTCGACCAGGGCCGCATGACCCTGGAGCAGATCGTGGCCAAGCTGGACACCAACGCCGGCAAGCGCGACGCCGAGAAGATCGCCGCCAAGGACGCCTTCGACGTGCTGGTGGTCGGCGGTGGCCCGGCCGGTGCCGCAGCGGCCATCTATGCCGCGCGCAAGGGCATCCGCACCGGCATTGCCGCCGAGCGCTTCGGTGGCCAGGTGCTGGACACCATGGCCATCGAGAACTTCATTTCGGTGAAGGAAACCGAAGGCCCCAAGCTGGCCACCGCGCTGGAACAGCACGTGCGCGAGTACGAGGTGGACATCATGAACCTGCAGCGCGCCACTGCGCTGGTGCCGGCCGGTGAAGATGGCCTGGTGCAGGTGCAGCTGGAAAATGGCGCGGTGCTGAAGTCGCGTTCGGTCATCCTGTCCACCGGCGCGCGCTGGCGGCAGATGAACGTGCCGGGCGAGGACCAGTACCGCAACAAGGGCGTGGCGTACTGCCCGCACTGCGATGGCCCACTGTTCAAGGGCAAGCGCGTGGCGGTCATCGGCGGCGGCAATTCCGGCGTGGAAGCGGCCATCGACCTGGCGGGCATTGTGTCGCATGTGACGCTGCTGGAGTTCGATTCCAGCCTGCGTGCCGACGAAGTGCTGCAGAAGAAACTGCGCAGCCTGGGCAACGTCACCGTGCTGACCAGCGCGCAGACCACTGAAGTTCTGGGTGATGGCAGCAAGGTGACCGGCCTGGTCTACAAGGACCGCGTCGGCGGCGATGCCCACCGCGTCGAGCTGGAAGGCATCTTCGTGCAGATCGGCCTGCTGCCCAACACCGAATGGCTGAAGGACAGCGTGGCCCTGTCGCCGCGTGGCGAGATCGTGATCGACGACCGTGGCCAGACCAACCTGCCGGGCGTGTTCGCCGCCGGTGATTGCACCACGGTACCCTACAAGCAGATCATCATCGCCATGGGCGCCGGTTCCACCGCTGCACTGAGTGCCTTCGACCACCTGATCCGCTCGTCGGTGAACACCGGCAGTGGTGCAGTGGCCGAAGCGGCCTGATCCACCGTTCCCAGCCCACCGGGAACATCGTTAGCCTGCTGGGTCGACCATGCCGACCGCCGGTCCGTTTTCCCTGGGGTCTGAAGGATGAACCTACGCGATCTGAAGTACCTGGTGGCCCTGGCCGATCACAAGCATTTCGGCCGGGCCGCCGCCGCCTGTTTCGTCAGCCAGCCCACGCTGTCCACCCAGATCCGCAAGCTGGAGGAAGAGCTGGGGCTGCCGCTGGTGGAACGCGCGCCGCGCAAAGTGATGCTGACCCCCGCCGGCCAGGAAGCGGCCGCACGGGCACGGGTGATCGTGTCCGAAGTGGAGCAGCTGAAGGAAGCGGCGCGGCGCAACCGCGATCCGGAAGCAGGCACCGTGCGCCTGGGCATCTTCCCCACGCTGGGCCCGTACCTGCTGCCGCACGTCATTCCGCGCCTGCGCAGCCGCTTCCCGGAACTGGAACTGCTGCTGGTGGAAGAAAAGAGCGACGTACTGCTGGAGCGCCTGCGCGACGGCAAGCTGGACGCCGCGTTGCTGGCACTGCCGGTGGTGGACGACCAGCTGCACGCCGAGTTCCTGTTTGAAGAGCCGTTCCTGCTGGCCGTTTCCGGGCGCCATCCGCTGGCCCGGCGCGAGCACATGGATGTGCAGGAACTGGCCACGCAGAAGCTGCTGCTGCTGGAAGACGGCCACTGCCTGCGCGACCAGGCGCTGGAAGTGTGCCGCCTGTTCGGTGCCAACGAGAAATCCGAATTCCGCGCCACCAGCCTGGAAACCCTGCGGCAGATGGTCGCCGCCGATGTAGGGATCACCCTGCTGCCCAGCCTGTCGGTGCAACCGCCGGTGCCGCGCTCGAGCAACATCCGCCTGATCGATTTCGTCGGCGAAGGCCGGCCCAGCCGCCGCATTGCCATGGTCTGGCGCCGCAGTTCGGCCATGCATGGCTTCCTGACCGAGCTGGCCGAACAGTTCAAGCGGTTGCCAGAGGCGCTGTTCACCCTGGACGCGCAGGGCGCGCCGGCCGGCGAAGCGCCTGGCGCAGCGACGACGCTGCTGAACGGCTGATCCCCGTCGTTCGCCCTCGCGAGGTGCCGGGAGTCGATTCCGGCCACATTTGTCCCCACAATAGTCCCAGGCGGCGCTCGAAGCGCCGCCTTTTGCATGGCTATCAACCAAGGAGCACCACCATGAACACCGCCAGCGGCCTGCCGCCGTCGATCACCGTTTCCAGCTTCGACATGGACCGCCTGGAGGCCATGCTCGATTCCCCTGCGCTGAGCCAGACGCCTGCCGCGCTCGCGCTTTCCCAGGAACTCAACCGGGCCACCGTGCTGGCGCCGGATCAGATTCCCGAAGGCATCGTGATGATGCATTCGCGCGTGGAGTGCGAAGATGAGGTGTCGGGCGAGACGCACGTCCTGACCCTGGTCTTCCCCCGCGAAGCCAATGTCGACGAGGGCAAGGTCTCCGTGCTGGCCCCGGTTGGCAGCGCCTTGCTGGGCCTGGCCGTGGGCCAGAGCATCGACTGGAACGCACCCGGCGGCCGCAAGCTGCGGCTGCGCGTCACTGCGGTTCACAACGACCGTCCCTGAAACCCGCTGCGCACCGCGCGCGATTCGATTTCCCTGCACCAGGAGCCGTAATGAGTACCCCGTCCAAACTGTCCCAGCTGCGTGAACTGTCGGTGGTCGTTGCCGATACCGGTGACTACGACGCGATCAAGCGCCTGCAGCCGGTGGATTGCACCACCAACCCGACCCTGGTGAAGAAGGCACTGGACCTGCCGGTCTATGCCGAACTGATCGAGCGCGAACTGGCCTGGGGCCGGCAGCAGAGCGGTGACCGCGAAGCCGTGGTGCACGCGGTGGCCGACCGCCTGACCATCGGCGTGGGTGCGCTGCTGAGCACCCTGGTGCCGGGCCGTGTGTCCACCGAAGTCGATGCCGACCAGGCCCACGACACCGCCGCCACCGTGGCCAAGGCCCGCCAGTTCATCCAGATGTACGCCGACGCCGGCGTGCCGCGCGAGAAGATCCTGATCAAGATCGCCGCGACCTGGGAAGGCGTGGAGGCCGCGCGCATCCTGCAGGCCGAAGGCATCGACTGCAACCTGACCCTGATCTTCAACCCGACCCAGGCGCTGGCCTGCAGCGAAGCCGGCGCGTTCCTGATCTCGCCGTTCGTGGGCCGCATCCTGGATTGGTACGTGGCCAACGGCCAGACCCCGGCCAACATCGACGAAGACCCGGGCGTGAAGTTCGTGCGCGGCGTGTACGCCGAGTTCAAGCGCCGTGGTTCGCCCACCGTGGTGATGGGCGCCTCGTTCCGTTCCACCGCGCAGATCGAAGCGCTGGCCGGCTGCGACCGCCTGACCATTTCGCCGGACCTGCTGGAAAAGCTGGACGCCGACCACGGCGAACTGCCGCGCAAGCTGGTGGCCGGTGCGGCCGACGGCGTGGCGGTGACCCCGATCGACGCAGCGAAGTTCGCGGCGGACCTGGCGGCCGATCCGATGGCCACCGAGAAGCTGGCCACCGGTATCGACGCATTCGCCAAGGACCTGCAGGCACTGCGCGAGCGCATCCGCTCGGAACTGTGATTCCAGCCAACGGCTGAGCCCCTCGTGGCGGGCTGCTTGGCTCGGTAGAGTCGAGCTTGCTCGACTGACCGCTGGGACAACAGCCGCGCTGGGTCGGGCGGGTTGGGTTCGCGGGAGACGCCGTGAATCCATCCCTGGAGGCTTGGCCGCCGCATCCATGCGGCGGACACTCCCGCGAACCCAACCCGCCCGCCCTCTGACAGTTTCCGGTGGCCGCCCGCCACGGAAGAAAGAAAGAAGAGCAAACGCGGGTCGCGCGCTTCGCTTGCTCGCAGTCGAGCAAGCTCGACTCTACGGGACAATGCACGACCAAAGACCACGATCGCGGCGACGGCGTCGTGCACGACCAAAGAAAAAGGACGCGGCGAAAGCCGCGTCCTTTTTCTTTTCCATCAGTTCGTCACCAACCAATGCTCTTGCCCACCGTCACCGGGAAATGATCGAAGGCCGGGCGGGCACAGATGGCGGGACCGTCCACGGCATGGATGCCGTGGCCGAGCCCCCATGGACGGGTTTACGGCGTGTCCCGCCATCTGTGCCCGCCCTGCCAAACCGATCAAAACCCAGAGCCGGTTTGGATGTTGATGTTGATGTTGCCCGCCGCAGGCGGACCTCCGCGCGTCAGCGCGGCGCCTCCACATCCAGCCCGATCGGGCAGCTCACGCCGGTGCCGCCAATGCCGCAGTAGCCGTTCGGGTTCTTCGCCAGGTACTGCTGGTGGTAATCCTCGGCGTAATAGTACTCCGGTGCCGGATACACGATCTCGGTAGTGATCGGCCCGTAACCGGCCGCGTCCAGCTGCGCCTGGTACGCCTCGCGGCTGGCCAGCGCGGCCGCGTACTGCGCCTCGGTGGTGGCATGGATCGCCGAACGGTACTGGGTGCCGGTGTCGTTGCCCTGGCGCATGCCCTGGGTCGGGTCGTGGCTTTCCCAGAACAACTGCAGCAGCCGCTCCAGGCTGACCACCGCCGGATCGAACACCACCTGCACCACTTCGGTGTGCCCGGTCAGGCCCGAACAGACCTCTTCGTAGGTCGGGTTCGGGGTAATGCCACCGGCATAGCCCACCGAGGTGCTGTACACGCCCGGCTCGCTCCAGAACTTGCGTTCGGCGCCCCAGAAACAGCCCAAGGCGATGCGGATCTGCTGCAGGCCGGCGAAACGGTCCTTCAGCGGATGGCTGTTCACGAAGTGCTGGTTGCTGTGCAGCGGCAACGGCTGGTCACGCCCCGGCAGCGCCTCTTCCGCACGCGGCAGACGCTGCTTGAAGGCCCCGATGCCGAGGATGCCCTGGCCAATTCCCAACATGATGCGCTCCTACGCCGGCTGTCCGGCCCAATCGTCTGCATCGGAAATGGGGTCGGCCGGGCCCTGGCCCAAGTCCAGCGCGGCCACGATGTCCTCGGCCTGCGACCGCGCCGCATCGGGGATGCCCACCCGCAGCACGCCGAACAGCGGCAGTTCGCCCATGCCGCCCAGCAGCGATTCGCCGAACACGAAGGCGGGAATGCCCGCATCTTCCAGCGCGTGCTTCACCAGGTGGGCGTCGAACAGGTTGTCGGCCTTGTACACGATGTGCATGGGCGGCTCCTCGGGACAGGGTTCCAGCATACGCCCGGGGCCTGAATCGCGCCGCTGCGCTCGCCGGGCAGGGCGGCAAACCCCGGCAGCCCTGGCCGGTACGCGCTAGACTGTTGGTCTTTCTGCCCTTTTTCGCCCCAGACTCATGTCCGAGCACACCCCCGCCAGCCCCGAGACCCCCGCCGACAGCCACGAGAAGCGCGATTTCATCCGCCAGATCGTGCGCGAGGACCTGGCCAGCGGCAAGCACCAGGCGATCAAGACCCGCTTCCCGCCCGAGCCCAACGGCTACCTGCACATCGGCCACGCCAAGTCGATCTGCCTGAACTTCGGCCTGGCCGGTGAATTCAGCGGCGTGTGCAACCTGCGCTTCGACGACACCAACCCGGCCAAGGAAGATCCGGAGTACGTGGCCGCCATCCAGGACGACGTGCGCTGGCTGGGCTTCGAGTGGAACGAACTGCGCCATGCCTCGGACTACTTCCAGACCTATTACCTGGCGGCCGAGAAGCTGATCGAACAGGGCAAGGCCTATGTCTGCGACCTGTCGGCCGAGGAAGTGCGCGCCTACCGCGGCACCCTGACCGAACCGGGCCGCCCCTCGCCGTGGCGCGACCGCAGCGTGGAGGAAAACCTCGACCTGTTCCGCCGCATGCGCGCCGGTGAGTTCCCGGACGGCGCGCGTACCGTGCGCGCGAAGATCGACATGGCCAGCGGCAACATCAACCTGCGCGATCCGGCCCTGTACCGCATCAAGCACGTGGAGCACCAGAACACCGGCAACGCGTGGCCGATCTACCCGATGTACGACTTCGCCCATGCACTGGGCGATTCCATCGAGGGCATCACCCACTCGCTGTGCACGCTGGAGTTCGAAGACCACCGCCCGCTGTACGACTGGTGCGTGGACAACGTCGATTTCGCCCATGACGATGCGCTGACCCAGCCGCTGGTCGACGCCGGCCTGCCGCGTGAAGCGGCCAAGCCGCGCCAGATCGAATTCTCGCGCCTGAACATCAACTACACGGTGATGAGCAAGCGCAAGCTGATGGCGCTGGTGACCGAACAGCTGGTGGACGGCTGGGAAGACCCGCGCATGCCGACCCTGCAGGGCCTGCGTCGCCGCGGCTACACCCCGGCGGCGATGCGCCTGTTCGCCGAGCGCGTGGGCATCAGCAAGCAGAACTCGATGATCGATTTCAGCGTGCTGGAAGGCGCGCTGCGCGAAGACCTGGACAGCGCCGCGGCGCGCCGCATGGCGGTGATCGACCCGGTGAAGCTGGTGCTGACCAACCTGGCCGAGGGCCACGAAGAGCAGCTGACCTTCAGCAACCATCCGAAGGACGAGAGCTTCGGCAGCCGCCAGGTGCCGTTCGCACGCGAAGTGTGGATCGACCGCGAGGACTTCGCCGAAGTACCGCCGAAGGGCTGGAAGCGCCTGGTGCCGGGCGGTGAAGTGCGCCTGCGCGGCGCCGGCATCATCCGCTGCGATGAAGTGATCAAGGATGCCGACGGCACCATCACCGAACTGCGCGGCTGGCTGGATCCGGAATCGCGCCCGGGCATGGAAGGCGCCAACCGCAAGGTGAAGGGCACCATCCACTGGGTCAGCGCCGTGCACGGCGTGCCGGCCGAGATCCGCCTGTACGACCGTCTGTTCTCGGTGCCGAACCCGGACGACGAATCGGAAGGCAAGACCTACCGCGACTACCTGAACCCGGAATCGCGCCGCACCGTCACCGGTTATGTCGAGCCGGCCGCGGCCAGCGCGGCCCCGGAACAGTCGTTCCAGTTCGAGCGCACCGGCTACTTCGTTGCCGACCGCCGCGACCACACCGAAGCCAAGCCGGTGTTCAACCGCAGCGTGACCCTGCGCGACACCTGGTCGGCCTGAGGAACCGCGCGGGCGCCAGGACGGCGCCCGCCTGCCCCCGACAATGACCGCCGCCCCCTCCGCCCTGCTCTGGTTCCTGTCCCAGCACCCGTTGCTGGCGTTGCCGGTGCTGATGGCGCTGGCCGGCCTGCTGTCGTGGTGGCGGCGCACGCCGCTCTACCTCATCGCCATGTTTCCGCTGGCGATGCTGAACGTCTTCCTGGGCGCGTTCGTCAACGCGGCCTGGGTGAACTGGATCGGCGAGCGCGGCGAGGCGGTGATCGTCAAGGCCGAGGAAACCAGTTCCACCCTCAACGACCGCTACATCTGGCGTTACGAGGCGGTGGTGCATACCGCCGATGGGCAGGATGTGGACGTGGTGTTCCATACGAACACCATCTCGCTGTGGCCGCTGGAAAACGCGATCCGCATTCCCGCGCAGGGCCAGCCCTTCGCGGTGAAGTACGCACCCGGCTTCCCGCGCAGCATCGTGATCCTCACCAACGAATCGCCGCATGGCATCGCCCAGTCCCGCGCACGTGCACGCGAGCGGGTGGACGTGGCCGCGCGCAGGCTGCATTTCAGCCCCGGCAACGAGCGCTTCCGCGCCGATTACCGACGCGAACTGGACACCTGGCTGCGCGACCATGGCGATGACCCGGAACAGCAGGCGCAGGCGCAGCGCTACCGCGACGACCGCGAAGCCCTGTGACCGCAACCCCATCCCTACTGACAGGCCTGACATGACTGCTACCGCCAATCCCTTCCTTCCGCTGCTGATGCAGGTTCTGCAGGGGCGCGACATTGCCTGCAGCGTCGACGGCGCTGAACTGGTGCTGGACAGCGGCCTGCGCCTGGCCGCGCATGGGGTGGCCTCGAACGCCCGCGACAACGGCGGCTGGCAGACCTCCACCGTGATCGAAGTACGCCACCCGGACCTGTTCGCCGATGGCCTGTTCGAGTACCAGCACGCCGCCGGCGACAGCGAGCAGGAGGCGGTGCTGTCCGGCTTCGAAAACTGGGTGCGGGTGGACCTGGCGACGCTGCAGGCCGCCGTCGGCGCCGACGATGCGCCGGAACTGCAGATGCTGACCCTGCGCTACCCGGCCGAAGAAACCGGCACGGCGCTGGCGCGCGCGGTGGTGCTGGGGCCGCTGGCCCACTACCGCGGCGAACCGCGCGACGAGGCCGCCGCCTGCAGCGAGGACGACCACGGTTCCTGCCCCTGCTGCCTGTTCACCCAGAGCCTGGAAGCCTTCAACGATTTGCTGAAGACCCGCCAGTTCCTCGGCATCCGCCTGTTCGCCTCGCGCGATGCCGACGGCCAGTGCGAGGCCGACTGCCGGGTGAACGGCCATGACTTCCCCGCCGCCCTGCCCCTGCTGCGCGCCTACGCCGCGCGCTGGCCGCAGGCCGGGCTGGAATTCCGCAAGCAGTACGTAGTGATCCGCACCGACACCGACGCTGAAGCCGACGCCTGATCCCGCGCCGACACCCCCGCTGCATGCCGCTGCGGCTACACTGCGCGCCGGCTGTTGTTCCTGCCCCATCTCTCCACCTACGAGGCACCCCCGCGATGCTGTACGCGCAAGTCCACCTGACCCTTCCCGCCTGGATCCACGACCAGATCGACCTGGATCGTCGCTATCCGGGCGACGAGGCCAAGGTCGCACTGGCGATCGAGCTGTCGCGGCTGAATGTCGAACACGCCAGTGGCGGCCCGTTCGGCGCCGTCGTGTTCGGCCCCGATGACAAGGTGATCGCCGCCGGCGTGAACCGCGTCGTGCCGCACGCCACCTCGTTGGCACACGCCGAAAACATGGCCTACATGCTGGCCCAGCAGCGCCTGCAGACCCCGCGCCTGAACGCGGTGCTGTCGCCGGTCACCCTGGCCACCAGCTCGCAGCCGTGCTGCCAGTGCTACGGCGCCACGGTGTGGGCCGGCATCGACCGCCTGCTGATCGGTGCCAGTTCGGCCGACGTGGAAGAACTGACCCCGTTCGACGAAGGCCCGCTGCCGGCCGACTGGGTCGGCGAACTCAACAAGCGCGGCATTGAAGTGGTGCAGGGCCTGAACCGCGATGCCGCGCGCAGCGTGCTGCGTGCCTATGGGGAAGCCGATGGCACCCGTTACTGAGACCGGTATTGGCCTGCTCTGCCTGTGCCGGCAGGGTTTCGAACCCGAGCTGGCCGGCGAACTGCAGCATCGCGCCGGCCAGGCCGGTTTCGCCGGTTATGCGCGCACCCAGCGCAATGATGGCTACGTGCTGTTCATGTGCGACGAAGCCGCCACGCTGGCCCCGCGCCTGCCGTGGCGCGAACTGATCTTCGCGCGGCAGAAGCTGGTGGTGCTGGCCGAGCTGCCGCAGCTGGACCCGGCTGACCGCATCACCCCGATGCTGGAGGTGCTGGCCGATGCGCCGCGCTTCGGCGATCTGTGGGTGGAACACCCCGATTCGGATGCCGGCAAACCGCTGTCCGGCCTGGCCCGTGCGTTCGGCAATGCGTTGCGCCCGGCGCTGCGCAAGGCCGGCAAGCTGACCGACAAGCCGAACCCGCGCCTGCCGCGGCTGCATGTGGTCTTCGTCGATGGCACCCATGCGTTCGTCTGCGTGGCCGACCCGGCCGACAGTGCACCGTGGGCACTGGGCATTCCGCGCCTGAAGCTGCTTCCCGAAGCACCGTCGCGTTCGGCGCTGAAGCTGGACGAAGCCCTGCTGACCCTGCTGGCACCGGACGAGCGCGAGGCCCTGGTGAAACCGGGCATGCGCGCGGCCGACCTGGGCGCCGCCCCCGGCGGCTGGACCTGGGTGCTGACCCGCCAGCACGTGCACGTGCTCAGCATCGACAACGGGCCGTTGCGCCAGCACGTGCTGGACACCGGCCTGGTCGAGCACCTGCGCGCCGACGGCTTCCACTGGCACCCCGACCAGGCACTGGATTGGATGGTCTGTGACATGGTGGAACAGCCGCGCCGCGTGGCCGAACGCATGGCGACGTGGTTCCGCGAAGGCTGGTGCCGGCACGCGATCTTCAACCTGAAGCTGCCGATGAAGAAGCGCTGGGACGAAACCCGGCTGTGCCTGGATCTGTTCCAGGAACAGGCCGGCAAACCCCTGGTGGTGCGGGCCAAGCAGCTGTACCACGACCGTGAGGAGATCACGGTGCTGGCTTCGCCGCTGCGCTGAGGCGCGTACCGCGCCGTCGGTAGGTGCCAACCTTGGTTGGCACAACCTCGGAAACATCTTCGCCCCATCTGGGCCGACGTCGCCTGACAGACGTGCCAACCAAGGTTGGCACCTACCAGAGCAGCATCCCGCGCGGTCGGTAGGTGGCAGAGCAACGCGTCCGGCAGTGGGTAGGTGCCAACCTTGGTTGGCACAACCTCTGAAACGCCTGCGCCCCATCTGGGCCGACGTGGCCTGACAGACCTGCCAACCAAGGTTGGCACCTACCAGAGCGGCGTGCCGCCCGGTCGGTAGGTGGCAGAGCAACGCGTCCCGCAGTGGGTAGGTGCCAACCTTGGTTGGCACAGCCTCTGAAACGCCTGCGCCCCATCTGGGCCAATGTTGCCTGACAGACGTGCCAACCAAGGTTGGCACTTACCAGAGCAGCATCCCGCGCGGTCGGTAGGTGGCAGAGCAACGCGTCCCGCAGTGGGTAGGTGCCAACCTTGGTTGGCACAACCTCTGGAACACCTTCGCCCCATCTGGGCCAATGTTGCCTGACAGGCGTGCCAACCAAGGTTGGCACCTACCAGAGCGGCGTCCCGCGCGGTCGGTAGGTGGCAGAGCAACGCGTCCCGCGGTGGGTAGGTGCCAACCTTGGTTGGCACAACCTCTGGAACACCTGCGCCCCATCTGGGCCGACGTGGCCTGACAGATGTGCCAACCAAGGTTGGCACCTACCAGAGCGGCGTCCTGCGGTGGGCGGGTGCCAGAGCGGCGTGCCGCGGTAGGTAGGTGCCAACCTTGGTTGGCACTACCTCGGAAACACCTGCGCCCCATCGGGGCCGACATGGCCTGACAGATGTGCCAACCGAGGTTGGCACCTACCAGAGCGGCATCCCGCGCGGTCGGTAGTTGGCAGAGCAGCGCGTCCCGCAGTGGGTAGGTGCCAACCTTGGTTGGCACAGCCTCTGAAACGCCTGCGCCCCATCTGGGCCGACGTGGCCTGACAGACGTGCCAACCAAGGTTGGCACCTACCAGAGCGGCGTGCCGCCCGGTCGGCAGGTGGCAGAGCAACGCGTCCCGCGGTGGGTAGGTGCCAACCTTGGTTGGCACAGCCTCTGAAACACCTGCGCCCCATCTGGGCCGACATGGCCTGACAGACGTGCCAACCAAGGTTGGCACCTACCAGAGCGGCGTCCTGCGGTGGGTGGTAGCCGAGCGGCGTGCCGTTCAGACGCCGGCGGCGCGCTTCCAGAACGCCTGCACCAGAGGCGGCCACTTGCCCACGCAGCCCAGCGCGCGGCCGCGGGCCAGGGTCAGGTGCATCTCGTCGTTGGAAAACAGCCGGTTGATCGCATCGAAGCTGTACGCGGCAATCTGGTTGTCACTGCGGCGTTCGCGCGCCCAGCGCTGCAACCGCTGCGGCGACAGACGCGGCTGCCCACGGCGCTGGGCAGAGGGCGCCAACCACTGCTGCAGGGCGGCCACGTCGCGCAGGCCCAGGTTCACCCCCTGCCCCGCCAGTGGGTGCACCACGTGCGCCGCATCGCCCAGCGCCAGTACGCGACCGGACACATAGTAGCGAGCCAGCTGCCGGCGCAGCGGGAACGCCGCGCGCGCCGAGGCCAGGCGCAGTTCGCCCAGCCGCCCCGCAAAGGCGCGGGTCAGTTCGCGATTGAACGCGGCGTCGTCCAGCGCCAGCACGCGTGCCGCTTCGTCCTCGGGCAGGGTCCACACGATGGAACTGCGGCGCTCGGCCACCGGCAGCAGCGCCAGCGGCCCGGTCGGCAGGAAGCGCTGCCAGGCCGTGGCCTGGTTGGGCAGTTCGCTGTCCACATAGGCCACCACGCCGCGCTGGTGGTAGTCGTGCGATTCCACGTCGATGCCCGCCAGGCGGCGCAGGGTCGATTCGGCGCCATCGGCGGCCACCGCCAGCGCCGCCTCCAGCCTGCGTCCATCGTCCAGCCGCAGGCGCACGCCGTCTTCGTCCTGCTCCAGCGCTTCCACCCGCGCCGGACAGTGCACCTGCACACCCGCCGCTGGCAACGCTGCCCACAGGCGGTCCTGCAGCAAGCCGTTTTCAACGATGAAGCCCAGCTCACGCCGGCCGAAGCGGTCTGCGTCGAACAGCAGGTCATCGCCGCCGGCCGCATCCCACACCTGCATGCGCCGGTACGGCCAGGCACGGGCCTGGGCGATGGCCGGCCAGACCCCCAGGCGCTGCAACAGCTGCACGTTGTCGGCGGCGAAGGCGAACACGCGCAGATCCGGCTGCGCGGCCTGCCAGGCCGTCGGCTCGCGGCCTTCGACCAGCGCCACCGACAGGCCTGCATCGGCCAGCGCCAGGGCGCAGGTTGCACCCACCACGCCGCCACCGACCACCACCACATCCAGGCGCATGCGCCGGCTCATGCGGCTTCCCCACGGCACAGGCGCGGTACGTCGCCGCGGAAGCCCATGGCGCCCCCCACCAGCATCGATTGCACCGAGGCGCGTTGTGCCGCCACCAGCCCCAGGCTGCGCAGTGGGCGCAGCAGCGGTGCCGGATTGCTGGTCAGCCGGGCCAGCCCACCGGAGAACGCCACGGTCTGCTGCCGGTCTTCCGTGCGCCGGGCCACGTAGGCCTGCAGCAGCGCGTCACTGCCGGCATCGTCGGCGGCCGTTTCCAGCAGCTCGGCCAGGGTCAGCGCATCGCGCAGGCCCAGGTTGAAACCCTGCGCCCCCAGCGGATGGATGGTCTGCGCGGCATTGCCCAGCAGTACCGCGCGTTCGCCCACCAGCGCGCGCGCCAGCACCTGCACCAACGGGTAGGCGCTGCGCGGGCCCGATTCCAGCAGGCGCCCGGCGCGCCAGCCCAGCGTGTGCTGCAGGCGTTGCAGCCAGGCCGCGTCGTCCAGCGCCATGACGGCCTCGGCCTGGTCACGGGCCACGCCATGCACGCAGCCGAAGTGGCGGTCGCCGCGCGGCAGCAGCGCGGTCGGGCCGGTGTCGGTGAAACGCTCCCACGCGCTGCCATCAGGCGCGCGCTGGCTGCGCACGCGGGCCACGAACAGGGTCTGCTGGAAATCGTGGCGATCCACCGCAATGCCCAGCGCATCGCGTACGCCGCTGGCGGTGCCGTCGGCCCCCACCACCAGCCGGGCCAGCAGGACACGCTCGCCCGCATCGTCAGCCACGTGCACCTGGCGGTAGCCGTCGACCACCGCACCCAGTCCGATGAAACGCATCGGGCGGTAGCGGTGCAGCTGCGGCAGTTCCTGCAGCCGCGCCTCCAGCGCCTGGCCGAAATCGCGCGCGACCACCACCTGGCCGAACCACGGCCGGTCGTAATCGGCCGCATCCATCTGCACGCGACCAAAGTCGCCGGCACGGCTGACGTGGATGCGCCGGATCGGCCCCGGCGGCATGGCCAGCTTCTGCATCACCCCCAAGGCGGTGAGTGCGTTCACGGTGGCCGCGGCGAAACTGAGGTTGCGCTGGTCGAACACGGCCGGCAGTTCACCGGCCGGGCTCGCTTCCAGCAGCCCTACGTTGCGGCCCAGCCGGTCCAGGGCGATGGCCAGACTGGCACCGACCAGACCGCCACCGACGATCAGCACGTCATGTCGTTCACTCATGGGCCAATGATACGCGCTCACCGCACCGGCAGCCCCCGCCCGGCCGACCCTGCGCCAGCGCGCGCGGCGGGCTAGAATGGAAGCTGAATCCGCCCCACGGTTCCCCGTCATGTCCGACACCGCCCATCGCGCTTTCGTCCTGTCCGTGCTTGTGCTGCTGCTGGCGGCGACGCGCGTGAACCACTTCGCGGCCATCCCCGATGCCTCCTGGGCGGTGTTCTTCATCGGCGGCTTCCATCTCGGCCGCTGGACCCGCTGGGCGTTCCCGCTGCTGATGGTGTTCGCCGTGCTGGTGGACTGGATCGTGATCCGCAGCGCCGGGCTGGATTTCTGGCAGCACTACTGCGTGTCGCCGGGCTACTGGCTGCTGCTGCCGGCGTACTTCTCGCTGTGGGCCGGCGGCCTGCTGCTGGGCCGCAACTACCAGGGTGCGCAGTGGTCGGTGCTGGCCAGGGGTGTGGTGCTGCTGGTGGCCTCGGTGGCGCTGTGCCACCTGCTGGCCCAGGGCGGGTTCTACTGGACCAGCCGCAACGTGGCCGAACCGACCCTGGCCGGCTGGGCGCAGAACTACGCCCAGTGGTTCGGGCCCTACCTGCGCACCACCGCCCTGTATGTGGCGCTGGCCGCCGCGCTGCAGCTGGCCGTCGAGCAGATGCTGAAGCTGCATCAGGCCCGCCGCGACATCCACCACTGAGCACCGGCATGGGTCATCGGCTTTCGCGCATCTACACCCGTACCGGCGACGACGGCAGCACCGGCCTGGGTGACGGCAGCCGGGTCGCCAAGGACGATCTGCGCGTGGCCGCCTACGGCACCGTGGACGAAGCCAATGCCGCCCTGGGGCTGCTGCTGGCTGCGCCCTTGCCCGACGATGTGCGCGCGCTGGTGGTCCACCTGCAGCACCAGCTGTTCGATCTGGGCGCCGAACTGTGCGTGCCCGGCCATGCCGCCATCCACGCCGCCGACGTGTCGGCGCTGGAACAGCAGCTGGACCAGTACAACGCCGACCTGCCGATGTTGAAGGAATTCATCCTGCCTGCCGGTGGCGAGGCCGCTGCGCGTTGCCACCTGGCCCGCACCATCGTGCGCCGGGCCGAACGCGAAACGGTCAGCCTGGCCCGCGTGCAGAGCGTGCGCGGTGAAGCGCTGCAGTACCTCAACCGCCTGTCGGACCTGCTGTTCGTGCTGTGCCGGGTGCTGGCCCGTGCCGATGGCCACGGCGAAGCGCTGTGGCAACCGCAGCACCGGCAGGCCTGAGCGCAGATGCTGGTCTTCAGCCACCCGTCCTGCCTGCTGCACGATCCGGGCCCCGGCCATCCCGAGTGCCCGCAACGGTTGCAGGTGGTGCTCGACGCCCTGCACCTGGCCTTTCCCACCCAGCTGGACTGGCGCCAGGCGCCGCCGGCCAAGTTCGGCGAGCTCAGCCGGGTCCACGACAGCGCCCTGCTCGACTTCGTGCTGCAGCCGCAGACCGCGCCGCTGCGCCAGCTGGACATGGACACCTGGACCTCGCCCGGTTCGGCCAGCGCCGCCGTGCACGCCGCCGGCGCCGGCGTGGCCGCCGTCGATGCGGTCATGCTGGGCGATGACCCGCTGGCGTTCTGCGCGGTGCGGCCGCCCGGCCACCACGCCACCAGCAGCACCGCGATGGGCTTCTGCCTGCTCAACAACATCGCGGTGGCCGCCGCTTACGCCCGCGACCGCCACGGGCTGGAGCGCATCGCGGTAGTGGACTTCGATGTCCACCACGGCAACGGCACCCAGGACATCTTCCAGCACGACGCGCGGGTGTCGTACTACAGCACCCACCAGGCCGGCCTGTTCCCCAACTCGGGCCTGCGCCGCGACCGTGGCGCAGGCAACCTGATGAACATCCTGCTGCCGCCGGGCAGTGGCGGCTTCCGCTTCCGCAACGTCTGGGCCGACGAGATGCTGCCGGCCATTGACGACTTCCGCCCGCAGCTGCTGTTGATTTCGGCCGGTTTCGATGCCCACCTGCGCGACCCGCAGGCCGACCTGATGCTGGAAACCGAGGATTTCGCCTGGATCACCGGCGAACTGCACGCCCTGGCACGGCGCCATGCGGCCGGCCGCGTGGTGTCCATGCTGGAAGGCGGCTACGACCTGCAGGCCCTTTCCGAGTGCACCGTGGCCCACGTGCAGGCCCTGCTGCAGGGCACCGCCGCGGCCGGTCCAGGATGAACCCGAACCGGCCTCGGCCGGACGCCTTCATTGCCCCTATGCAAGGGATGGGGCAATCTACCGTCCGTTTTCGCCCGAATCCGAACCGCGTGCGCCGAGCCCTCCGCCTGCTTCCCCTGCCCCTGAGCATCGCTGTCTGCCTGCCGGCGATGGCCGATGACAAGCCGCTCAACTGGGGCCTGTGCCCGGCCACCGAAGTCATTCCCGCCTTCACCGATGCCCCCACCCCGGTGCCGGGGCAGGACAAGGCCGCCGTCAGCGCCCAGCGCGAGCAGCAGCCCACCGACATCGAGGGTGACCAGCTGCTGGGCACCACCACCGTGCCGCAGTACCAGGGCAACGTGGCGCTGCGCCGCGGCGACCAGTTCGTGGGCACCGACAAGCTCAGCTTCGATACCGACACCGGCAACTACATCGCCGACGGCAACGTGCGCTACCAGGATTCCTCGATCCGCATGGTGGCCAAGCGCGCCGAGGGCAACCAGGAAAGCGATACCCACAAGATCACCGACATCCAGTACCAGCTGGTGTCGCGCCGGGGCAACGGCGAAGCCGAATCGGTCGACCTGCAGGGCGCCGTCGGCCAGATGCACCGCTCCACCTACACCACCTGCGATCCGTCGCAGCCGGTATGGAAGCTGACCGCGCCGCAGATCGACGTGGACAACGACGAAGGCTTCGGCACGGCCCGCAATGCCGTGCTGCGCATCGGCAAGGTGCCGGTGCTGTGGGCGCCGTACTTCAAGTTCCCGATCGACGACCGCCGCAAGACCGGCCTGCTGTTCCCGCAGCTGGGCATGTCCGGCCGCAACGGCTTCGACTACACCCAGCCGATCTACCTGAACCTGGCGCCGAACTACGACGACACGCTGATGCCGCGCTACATGAGCCAGCGCGGCCTGATGCTGGACAACGAGTTCCGCTATCTCTACAACGGCGGGCGCGGCGAGCTGCTGACCGCCTACATCCCCAACGACGAACTGCGCGACCGCGACCGCGGGCGGGTGATGTACAGCGGTTACCACAACGTGGACAACCACTGGCAGGCCCGTGCCAACCTGGCCTGGGTGAGCGACGAGCGCTACGTCGAGGACTTCGCCAACCGCCTGCAGGGCGTGACCGCATCGAACCTGCAGAGCACCATTGGCCTGTACGGCACCGGCAAGGACTGGACGGCCGGCATCATGGCCGACCGCTGGCAGCTGACCGACTACACCCTGACCGAGTCGGCACTGGCCTACAACCGCCAGCCGCGCCTGTACTTCACCTGGGACAAGGCGCTGCTGCCGTGGGTGGAGACCAACCTGTACGCCGAAGCGGTGCGCTTCACCCACGATGACGTGCATGAGAAGTACGGCTCGGACCTGGAGTACGCGCGCACCGGCAACGTGACCCGCATGGACGGCGGCTCGCGCCTGGACATCAAGCCGTCCATCTCGTTCCCGTTCAGCGGCGCGGCCTGGTATGTCACCCCCACCCTGGCCTACCGCTACACCGCCTACAACCTGGACCGCGGACTGGCCGACAGCATCCGCAAGACCGTGCTGACCTCGCAGGGCATCGACCCGGCCACGGCCAGCGCCGAACAGCTGCGCGGCAATACCTCGCCCAGCCGGTCGCTGCCGATCGCCAGCCTGGACGCCGGCCTGTTCTTCGACCGCGAGACCACCATCGGTGGCAAGTCGTTCCTGCATACCCTGGAGCCGCGCCTGTTCTACCTGCGCACGCCCTACCGCAACCAGGACGACCTGCCGCTGTTCGACACCCGCGACTTCACCTTCAGCTGGGGCCAGCTGTTCCGCGATTCGCGCTACACCGGTGCCGACCGCCAGAACGATGCCAACCAGCTGACCATGGCGCTGGGTACCCGCTTCATCGACCAGACCACCGGCAAGGAACGGTTCTCGGCCAGCATCGGCCAGATCCAGTACTTCGACGAGTCGCGGGTGACCACCACCCCGGGCGGCGCGCCGGTGGAAAAGGGCAAATCGGCCTGGATCGCCGATGCCAACTACATGGTGAACGACCGCTGGACCCTGAGCGCCACCTACCAGTGGGACCCCAAGTACAAGCGTGAAGACCTGGCCAGCTTCCGCGCCCGTTACCTGATGTCCAACGATGGCGTGGTCAACCTGACCTACCGCCACCGCATCAACCCCGACGGCACCGATCTGCTGAAGCAGGCCGACCTGTCGTTCCTGTACCCGCTGAATGCGCGCTGGAGCCTGGTCGGCCGTTACTACTACTCGCTGGAAGACAAGGCCCCGCTGGAAATCATCGGCGGCGTGCAGTGGGACAGCTGCTGTCTGGCCGTGCGCGCCGTGGCCCGCCGCTACGTGCGCAACCGCGAAGGCGAGCTGAACAATTCCATCCAGATCGAGTTCGTGCTGAAGGGCCTGAGCTCGCTGGGCCAGGACACGGACCGTACCCTGCGCCGTGCTATCCTCGGGTACAACCGCGACGACCTTTATCTGGTGCCGCCCAGCAATACCGGGGTGACCCGGGACGACTACGATCCGAATCTGATCCCATGACCAAGCGCTTCCCCGTTCTTCTCGCCTCGCTGCTGGCGGTGTCCAGCGTGTCCGCCCCCCTGCAGGTCATCGCGCAGGAGGCCCAGCCGCTGGACCGCATTGCGGCGATCGTCGACGAGGACGTGGTCCTGCAGAGCGAACTGCAGCGCGCCATCGCCAACATCAAGGCCCAGTACGCCGGCCGCGAGAACCAGCTGCCGCCGGACGACGTGCTCAGCCGCCAGGTGCTGGAGCGTCTGGTCCTGGTGAAGCTGCAGGTCGCCCGCGCCCAGGGCAGCGGCATCCGTGTCAGCGACCAGGAGCTGAACCAGGCGATGAACTCCATCGCCCAGCAGAACGGCTCCAACCTGGACACCCTGCGCCAGCGCCTGGCCCACGACGGCATCGACTTCGAAGAGTTCCGCTCGTCGGTGCGCGATGAAATCACCGTGCAGCGCCTGCGCCAGAGCTTCGCCCAGAGCCGCATCAGCGTGAGCGAGGGTGAAGTGGATGCCGCGCTGAAGCAGCAGGCCACCGCCGGCAACCAGTACCACCTGGCGCACATCCTGATCGCCCTGCCCGACGGCGCCAACGCCGACCAGATCGCCACCGGCCAGAAGAAGGCCGACGGCGTGAAGACCCTGCTGGACAAGGGCGAGCTGGACTTCAACGCCGCCGCCGTGCGCTATTCGGACAGCCCCAACGCGCTGGAAGGCGGCGATCTGGGCTGGCGTACCCTGGACGAGATCCCGGCCGCCTTCGCGCAGATGATGCAGCAGATGAAGGCAGGCGATGTGGTCGGCCCGATCCGCGGCCCCAGCGGCTTCCAGCTGCTGAAGCTGGTGGAAGTGCGCGATGCCAACGCCGCCGCCGGTGGTGCCCACACCGTTACCGAGTACCACGCCCGCCATATCCTGGTGCGCGTGGACGGCAACCAGACCGACGCCGCAGCCAAGGCCAAGATCGACACCCTGCGCGCCCGCGTGGCCGGTGGTGCCGACTTCCAGCAGGTCGCCAAGGAATCGTCGGAAGACAACAACAGCAAGGGCCAGGGCGGCGATCTGGGCTGGTTCCCGGCCGATGCCTTCGGTCCGGCCTTCGGCCAGCAGGTGGAAGGCATCCAGGACGGCGGCGTCAGCCAGCCGTTCCGTACCGATGCCGGCTGGCACATCGTGCAACGCGTTGCCACGCGCCAGACCGATGTGACCAACGACAACCAGCGTGCCCAGGTGCGTGAAACCATCGGCCGCCGCAAGCTGGAAGAGGAATACAACCGCTTCCTGCAGGAACTGCGTGGCGAAGCCTACGTCAGCTTCCGCAGCGGCGACCGGGCGGAAAACACCGCCACCCCGCCGCAGTCCTGACCCATGCGCCCCGAGCTCGCGCTGGTACCGGGCGAGCCCGCCGGGATAGGTCCGGAACTGTGTGTCCGCCTGGTCCAGCAGCCGCGTGATGATTGCCGGCTGCTGGCCTTCGCCGACCCGGACACCCTGCGCGCGGCCGCTGCCGCGCTGAACCTGCCCCTGCAACTGCTGCCGGAAGAGGCGCAAGCGCGCCTGCCAGGCGATCTGCGCCTGCGCGCGGTCGCCAATGCCGTGCCCAGCCGCTTCGGCCAGGCCGACCCGGCCAACGCCGGCGCGGTCATCGGCGCCCTGCTCGGCGCCGGCCAGGCCTGCCTGTCCGGTGAGCTGCACGGCGTGGTCACCGGCCCGGTGCACAAAGCCGTCATCAACGAAGGCGGCATCGCCTACAGCGGCACCACCGAACTGCTGGCCGACCAGGCCGGGGTGAAGGTGGTGATGATGCTGGCCAACGACATCGTGCGCGTGGCGCTGGCCACCACCCATCTGCCACTGCGCGAGGTGGCCGATGCGATCACCGCGCCTGGTCTGGAGCACACCCTGCGCACCGTGCATGCCGCGCTGCGCCGCGAATTCGGCCTGGGCGCACCGCGCATCGCCGTGCTGGGCCTGAACCCGCATGCCGGCGAAGACGGCCACCTGGGCCGCGAGGAACTGGACCTGATCATCCCGCTGCTGCAGCGCCTGCGCGCCGAAGGCATGGATCTGGTCGGGCCGCTGCCGGCCGACACCGCCTTCCTGCCGGCCAAGCTGGCCGGGTTCGACACCGTGCTGGCCATGTACCACGACCAGGGCCTGCCGGTGCTGAAGTACTCCGGCTTCGAACAGGCCGTGAACCTGACCCTGGGCCTGCCCTACCCGCGCGTGGCAGTCGACCATGGCACCGCGCTGGACCTGGCCGGACGCGGCGTTGCCGATCCTTCCAGCCTGCAGGCTGCCACCGCCCTGTGTGCGCAATTGGCCCGGCAACGTACACTGAGCGTATGAATTCCCCGCATTCCCCCTCCGGCCCGGTGTTCACCGCCCCGGCCAAGAAGCAGCTTGGCCAGCATTTCCTGGCCGACCGCCACTACATCGACAAGATCGTGATGGCGGTCAACCCCAAGGATGGTGACCGCCTGGTCGAGATCGGCCCGGGCCAGGGCGCGATCACCCTGCCGCTGCTGCGTGTCCACCCGAAGCTGACCGTGATCGAGTTCGACCGCGACCTGATCGCGCCGCTCACCGCGGCCGCCGAACCGCTGGGCGAACTGACCATCGTCCATCGCGACGTGCTGCGCGTGGATTTCACCGAACTGGCCGCCGGCCAGCCGATCCGCCTGGTCGGCAACCTGCCCTACAACATCTCCTCGCCCATCCTGTTCCACGCGCTGGAACATGCCGCGGTCATCCGCGACATGCACTTCATGCTGCAGAAGGAAGTGGTCGATCGCATGGCCGCCGGCCCGGGCAGCAAGGTCTATGGCCGCCTGAGCGTGATGCTGCAGGCGTACTGCCAGGTCACCTCGCTGTTCGTGGTGCCGCCGGGTGCGTTCCGGCCGCCGCCGAAGGTCGATTCGGCCGTGGTGCGGCTGGTACCGCGCGATCCGGCCACGATCGCCATCCACGATCACGCGCGCTTTGCAGAAGTCGTCAAGGCCGCCTTCGGCCAGCGCCGCAAGACCCTGCGCAACGCGTTGAACAAGGTGGTGACCGCCGAACAGTTCACCGCTGCCGGTGTGCGCCCCGATGCCCGTGCCGAACAGCTGGATGTGGCTGAATTCATCGCTTTGGCCAATGCCACCTGATTACACTGCCGGTATGGAAGACGCTGACGTTTACGCCATCTCCGTTGAAGTTGCCCCGCGCTTCCTCGACGACCAATCCGCGCCGGAAGACGGCCGCTATGCGTTCGCCTATACGATCCGCATCCGCAACCGTGGCCGCGTGGCGGCCCGCCTGGTTGCGCGCCACTGGCGCATCACCGACGCCAACGGTCGCGTCGAGCATGTCGATGGCGATGGCGTGATCGGCGAACAGCCGCGCCTGCGCCCCGGTGAAGACTTCCACTACACCTCGGGTGTCATGCTGGGCACCGACCACGGGACCATGCAGGGCCACTACGACATGGTTGCCGACGATGGCACTGAATTTGCCGCGCCGGTCGCACCTTTCGTGCTGGCCATCCCGCGTACCCTGCACTGACACGGAGGCCGGACGATGAGTGTGTGGGCGATCGGCGACCTGCAGGGCTGCTACGACGTAACCCAGCGCCTGCTGGAAAAGATCCGCTTCGACCCGGCGCAGGACACCCTGTGGTTCTGTGGCGATCTGGTCAACCGCGGCGGGCAATCGCTGGAAACCCTGCGCCTGGTGCATTCGCTGCGCGCGCACAGCGTGGTGGTGCTGGGCAACCATGACCTTTCGCTGCTGGCCGTTGGCGCCCGCACCGAAGAGGAACAGCGCAAGGTCAACCCGGACCTGCTGCGCATCGTGCAGGCCGAGGACCGCGACGAACTGCTGGAGTGGCTGCGCCTGCAGAAGCTGGTGCACGTGGACCGCGAGCTGGGCTGGATGATGGTGCATGCCGGCCTGGCGCCGAAGTGGACCACGCAGATGGCCGAGAAGCACGCCGCCGAAGTGGAAGTGCAGCTGCACGGTGCCGGCTACCGCAAGCTGTTCCGCAACATGTACGGCGACAAGCCCAGCTGGGCACCGAACCTGGCCGGCTATGACCGCTCGCGCGCGATCATCAACGTGCTTACCCGCATGCGCTACTGCACCCCGCGCGGGCGCATCGGCATTGAAGACAAGGGCACGCCCGGCACCCAGGAACAGGGGCTGTATCCCTGGTTCGAAGTCCCCGGCCGGGTCGAGCGCGACCTGAAGGTCGTGTGCGGCCACTGGTCGGCGCTGGGCCTGACCATCACCCAGGGCGTGCACGCCATCGACACCGGTGCGGTGTGGGGCGGCAAGCTGACCGCCCTGCAGCTGGATACCGACGAGCTGCGCGTGGTGCAGGTGCCTGGCCGTGATGTGCCGGCGCCAGTCCCCAACGCACGGCCGCCGGCACGCCCGCCGCAGCCGCGTGCGCCTGCCGCTGCGCCGGGCAAGGAAGGCGGCAACGGCCAGCCTGCCGCTCCCGGCAACCGCGGCCCGCGCCGCCGCCGCCGTCGCGGCGGTGGCGGTGGTGGTGGTGGTGGTGGTGGTGGTGGCGGGGGCACCGCTCCCGGCAATGGAGCCCCGCCGACGGCATGAGCCAGCGACGCGATGCACCATGGACGGTGCTGCTGCTTGCCCTGGTCTGTACCAGTGGCTGCCAGCCCGCGTCCCCGCCCCCGCCGCCTGCCGATGCCCACGCATCGGCGCCGACGCCCGCTGCCCCTTCGTCGTCGCCGCCACTGGTGGTCGCGGCGCGCGCACAGGTGGGCGTGACCACGCGCTACGACCCCGCATACCAGGTACTGGCCTATCCCGGCGGTGATGTGCCGGCTGATCGTGGCGTCTGCACCGACGTCGTAGTGCGCGCGCTGCGCAGCCAGGGCGTGGACCTGCAGGCGCGCGTGCATGAAGACATGCGCGCGGACTTCAGTGCCTATCCGGCGATCTGGGGCCTGTCACGACCGGACCGCAACATCGATCATCGGCGCGTGCCGAACCTGATGCGCTGGTTCGAGCGGCAGGGCTGGCAGCAGCCGATCACGGGCACTTCGGTGGACTACGCGGCCGGCGACATCGTCGCCTGGAAGCTCAGGGGCAACGGCCTGCTGCACGTGGGCATCGTGTCCGATCGCCGGTTGGCCGATGGCACGCCCTTGATCCTGCACAACATCGCCCGCGGCACGCGCGAAGAGAACCTGCTGTTCCAGCACGCCATCATCGGGCACTACCGGATGCCGTAGCGACTCTCCCGGTAGCGTCGACTGTCAGTCGACCATCGCGCGCAGCGCGGGGGGTTCAGTGGGCGCCAAGCGCAGTCGATTGACAGTCGACGCTACCTGCCGCCACTCCATCCTGGCACGGCGCGCTCACTGAAAAAGCAGCCCGCGCAGCAGATTGACCCATCATTGAACACACGACACGGAAGCCCATGACCGAAACACCGCCACTGCCCGAGCCCAAGGTCTATTCCCGCAAGATCGTCCACGCCGCGATGGAACGCGCGCGCGTGGCGTTCCATCCCCACGTGGCAGCACTCGGTTTCGTGCGCAGCACGTCCAAGATGTGGGTGCGACGCCGCGAGTTCACCGCCGACTGGTTCACTCTGACGCGGGTTGGCAGTATCAACAACTATTCGGTGGAACCGGTGTTGGACGCCGGCATCCATGTGCTGAATGATCCTCGTCGCCTGCCGCTCAACGCGCCGCCGCACCGCCGGGCCGTGCTGCACTTCCGCGAAGCGCGTTACCACCACCGCTTCAATGCCAGCAGCGACAGCATGTTCGATCGCACCGTCACTGACCTGGTGCGCTACTTCGATGATGTGCAGGAACCCTGGTTCCAACGCTTCGCCACGGTGGATGCCCTGCTGGACGCCCCGGACCGGGATTACGCACTGCCCGATCTGCAACTGGACGCAGCGCTGACCCCTGACGAGAAAGCCTACCTGAGGGATGGTCTCGACCATGGGATAAGCGCCGAGCGCCTGGCCGCATCGCTGAAGCTGCTGGGGATCAAGCCGCCGAAGGCCCCACGCCGCCGTTTGTAGCGTCGAGCGTGGGCCGTCGCGCCAGTCCCGGTAGCGTCGACTGACAGTCGACTATCGCGCACAGCGCGGGGGGTTCGGGGGGCGCCAAGAGCAGTCGACTGACAGTCGACTCTACCCCCCTCCTGCCGTTCCAGCACGCCATCATCGGGCACGACTGGATGCCCCGGTAGAGTCGACTGTCAGTCGACTATCGCGCGAAGCGCGGGGGGTTCGGGGGGCGCCAAGCGCAGTCGACTGACAGTCGACTCTACCCCCCCCCCGCCGGTATTTCCGTCGGTGTTTCCGCCGGTGTTTCGGTCGGTGTTTCCGCCGGTATTTCCGTCGGTATTTCGGCGATCAGCGGCGCGTGTAGTGGGCGAAGCGGAACGCGTAGGCGTGGCGCGCGTCGGCCGGATGCGGCTCGCTGCTGGTTTCCTGCCACACCGCCGGGTCGACTTCGGGAAAATGCGTATCGGCCGGCACCTCGGCGTCCACCCAGGTCAGGTACAGGTCGCTGGCCTGGTCCAGCAGTTGGCGGAAGATTTCGCCCCCCCCAATGATGCACAGCTCGCTGGCGCCCTCGCCCGCCGCAATGGCCTTGGCTTCGTCCAGCGACGCCACCGCGCGCATGCCCTCGAACGGCACCTGGCCGCTGCGGGTCAGCACCAGGTTGGTCCGCCCCGGCAGCACGCGGCCGATCGATTCGGCGGTCTTGCGCCCCATCAGGATCGGCTTGCCCAGGGTCAACGCCTTGAAGTGCTTGAAGTCGTCCGGCAGGTGCCAGGGCATGGCATTGCCCTGGCCGATGCCACGGTTGCGGTCCAGTGCTACGACCATCGAAAGTTTCATCGCTGCGACCTCCTCAACCGGCATCGATCTGCAGCCGTTCGCAGGCCGCCTTGGCGGCACTGGCCGCCTGCAACGCTGCCGCCAGCGCCGGGCTGGACAGGGACTTCTCATCCATGTCCGCGACGATCTTCTGCTTCTGCGCTTCCTCGATATCCTTCAGGCCCGGGCCTGAGAGGATGTCTGCCGACAACGCCTCCCTGTCGGTGCCGCTGTCGGCAGCCCGCGCCAGGAACGCCTGCAGCTGGTCGCTGGAGTAGACGCTGGCAAGCTGCTGCTCCAGCGCGCGCTGGTACTCTGGCTCCTCGATGCCCGACTTGAGGTGCTCGGTCATCGCCGCGTACATGCCGGTCACCGCTTCGCGCATCTGCGCCTGGCAACCTGCCGGAATGTCCTCAGGCATCATCGTACCGCCATCGAATGCCGCGGCAAACGCGTGGACTTCCTCGCGCATCTGCGCGTGCACGATCTGTGCGTTGACTTCACGGGCCAAGCCCAGCGTATCGGCCGGTGCCGCGTAGGCGCCCGTGCACAGCGCGCTGGCCAGCAGCAGCGGAAACACACACCTGCGCAAACTCATACCGCCACCGGGGCCTTGATGGCCGGGTGCGGGTCGTAGCCGTCGATGCGGATGTCGTCGAACTGGAAGCCGAACAGGTCGGTCACCTCCGGGTTCAACCACAGCGTGGGCAGCGCGCGCGGTTCACGCGACAACTGTTCGCGGGCCTGTTCGTAATGGTTCGAATACAGGTGGGCATCGCCCAGGGTATGCACGAAGTCGCCCACGCCCAGGCCCGTGGCCTGCGCCACCATGTGGGTCAGCAGCGCGTAGCTGGCGATGTTGAACGGCACGCCCAGGAAGATGTCGCCGCTGCGCTGGTACAGCTGACAGCTCAGCTTGCCGTCCACCACGTAGAACTGGAAGAGGTTGTGGCACGGCATCAGCGCCATCTGCGCAAGCTCGCCCACGTTCCAGGCACTGACCACCAGCCGCCGCGAATCGGGGTTGCGCTTGATCTCGTCCACCAGCCACTGCATCTGGTCGATCTCGCGGCCATCGGCAGTGGCCCAGCTGCGCCACTGCTTGCCGTAGACCGGACCAAGATCGCCATTGGCATCGGCCCACTCGTCCCAGATCCGCACCTGGTTGTCTTTCAGGTAGCCGATGTTGGTGTCACCCTTCAGGAACCACAGCAGCTCGTGGATGATCGAGCGCAGGTGCAGCTTCTTGGTGGTGACCAGCGGGAAGCCTTCGTTCAGATCGAAGCGCATCTGCCAGCCGAACACACTGCGGGTGCCGGTACCGGTGCGGTCGCTCTTCTCGGTGCCGTGTTCCAGTACGTGCGAAAGCAGGTCCAGGTAGGCCTTCATGCCTTGCCCTCCGCCGCCACCA
This sequence comes from Stenotrophomonas sp. Steno-C17, assembly GCF_056393165.1. Taxonomy (NCBI): domain Bacteria; kingdom Pseudomonadati; phylum Pseudomonadota; class Gammaproteobacteria; order Lysobacterales; family Lysobacteraceae; genus Stenotrophomonas; species Stenotrophomonas sp. Steno-C17. The sequence goes on along the minus strand of NZ_JBWJPD010000004.1, from coordinate 77,843 downwards.
CCGGCTGCGGCTGCAGCACCGGCGCGCGGCGCGACAGCGCCAGCAGCACCAGGCCCAGCGCCACCAGCGGCAGGCTGAGCAACTGGCCCTTGGTCAGCCAACCGAAAGCGATGTAGACCCCGTTGTCAGGCATGCGCACGAACTCCAGGCCGAAGCGGAAGATGCCATACATCAGCGCGAACAGGCCCGACACCAGGTAGCGGTGGCGCGGCTTGGCCGACACCAGCCACAGCACGGTGAACATCACCAGGCCTTCCAGCGCCGCTTCATACAGCTGCGACGGATGGCGGGCGTAGGGGTTCAGCGCACCGGTGGCGAACTGTGCCTTCAGCGTGGCCGCATCCAGCTGGTTCAGCGGGGCCGGCAGCCCGGACGGGAACACCACGCCCCAGGTACCGTCGGTGTACTTGCCCCACAGCTCGGCGCCGATGAAGTTGCCCACCCGCCCCAGTGCCAGGCCGATCGGCACCAGCGGCGCCATGAAGTCGACCGTGTCGAACAGGTGCAGGCGCTGCTTGCGCGACCACCACCAGCACGCCACCACCACACCCAGCAGGCCGCCGTGGAAGCTCATGCCACCGTCCCACACCTTGAACAGCAGCACCGGGTTGGCCAGGAAATCGCCCAGCGCGTAGAACAGCATGTAGCCGATGCGCCCCCCCAGCACCACGCCCAGCATGGCGTAGAACAGCAGGTCGGAAAAACCATTGGCATCGACGCCCGGCAGGCGGCCCTGCGCGATGCGCTTGCGGCCCAGCAGCCAGGCTGCCGTGAAGCCCAGCAGGTACATGATGCCGTACCAGTGCACCTTGATCGGCCCCAGCGAAAGGGCAATGGGGTCGATATCGTGGAAATAGATCATGAAAGGTGCCTTGCGGTTGAACGCCTATTCTCGGGCCAGCGCCGCCGCGGCTCAACCAAGCAGCTGCGGGGTGTTGGGCAGCCCGTCATCGTCGGACCCCGAACCCGGCGGAAAGTGCCCGGCCAGCAGCCCGGAGACCTCGTCGATGGCATCGCGCAGGGCCTGCACCGGTTCGCTGCCGCGCAGGCCTTCGCGCAGATGGGTGCAGATGCGCTGCCATTGCGCCGGGCTGACCCGGCCGTGCAGGCCGCGATCGGCCACGATTTCGATGGCGTGGTCGGCCAGCAGCAGGTAGATCAGCACGCCGTTGTTGTGCGCGGTATCCCAGGTGCGCAGCTGGGCGAAGGCCTGTTCGGCCGCCTGCCGCGGGGTTACCCGCCGCCACAGCGCGTGCAGGGGCAGATCGGCCTCCACCGCGAACATGACCTGGCCGCCGTGGCGCTGTTCGCCACTGGCGATGGTCTCGGTAATGGCCTGCAGTGCCGCCGGCGGGAAGGCCCGCCGCAGCGACGGGGAAAACAGGTGCCGCCCGATACGCCTGATCATCACCAGCCCCCCGAAGCGCCACCGCCACCGGAACGGCCGCCGCCGCCGCCCCAGCTGCCGCCACCACCGCCGAATCCACCGCCGCCACCGCCGCCCCAACTGCCCCCGCCCCAGCCGCCGCCACCGGCGAAGCGGCCCGGGTGACCCGAGAGCATGGCCACGATCAGGCCAACGATGCCGGCCAGGCCACTGGCCAGCAGGGTGGAGGTGAACAGGAAGGCGGCCAGCGCGGCACCGCCACCGCCCAGCAGGCCGCGCAGCGGCCGCGGCACCCGCGAAAACACCCCGCGCAGGATGCTGCCAGCGAACACGCCGATGAACAGCGCCAGCGCCCAGGTATCGCCACCATCGCCGCTGTCAGTCCCGCGTTGGCTGCTGACCGGGGCCGGCAGCGCCTCGCCATCGATCAGCGTGACCAGCACCGCGGTCGCTTCGGCAATGCCGCCGGCGTAGTCGCCGGCACGGAAACGCGGCACCAGGTATTCCTGGATGACCCGGTTGGCAATGGCATCGGGAATGGCCCCCTCCAGCCCATAGCCCGGCTCGATGCGCACCCGTCGATCATCCTTGGCCACCACCAGCAGCACGCCGTCATCCACGCCCTTGCGGCCGATCTGCCATTGATCGAACACGCGGGTGGTGTACTGCGCGATGTCCTCGGGCTGCGTGCTGGGCACCACCAGCACCTGCAGCTGGCTGCCCTTGCGCTGCTGCAGGGCCAGCGCCTGCTGCACCAGCGCCTGCTTCTGCGCGGCATCCAGCGTGCCGGTGGTGTCGACCACCGGCGAATCCAGCGCCGGAATCGGCGCCAGCTGCTGCGCCTGCGATGCCAGCGGCAGCCACAGCAGCAGGACCAGCAGCGCGGTCAGCCAGCGCATGGATCAGTTCGCCGGCTGCGGTGCCGGCGCCTGCTGCGGCGCGTTGCCGAAATCGACCGCCGGCGCATTGGAAATCTGCGCTTCGTTTTCCACGCTGAAGTTCGGCTTGGGCTGGTAGCCGAAGATCTTGGCGGTGATCAGCTGCGGGAACGAGCGGATGTAGGTGTTGTAGTCCTGCACCTGCTGGATGTAGCGGCCACGGGCCACGGTGATGCGGTTTTCGGTGCCTTCCAGCTGCGCCTGCAGGTCGCGGAAATTGGCGTCGGACTTCAGCACCGGGTAGTTCTCGGTCACCACCAGCAGCCGCGACAGCGCACTGCCCAGCTCGCCCTGCGCCTGCTGGAACTGCTTCAGCGAGGCTTCGTCGTCGGCATTGACGTTGATCTGGCCGACCCGCGAACGGGCGTTGGTCACTTCGGTCAGCACGCGCTCTTCCTGGCTGGCGAAGCCTTTCACGGTCTGCACCAGGTTGGGCACCAGATCGGCGCGGCGCTTGTACTGGTTCAGCACTTCGGACCAGCTGGCCTTCACGGCCTCGTCCTTCTGCTGGATGGTGTTGTAGCCGCAGCCGGAGAGCAGGCCGGCCAGTAGCAGCACGGGCAGGACACGGGTGAGCAGGCGCATGGTGGCGATTCCGGGTGGACGATGTGCCGAGCATGCCACGGACGCGGTGAAAGGTCGGCCATCGGGCGGTGCCCCCTCCGCGGTGGTGGTGCTCATGGATCGTCGGGGTAGTCCGGGCGGGTGAGCATGGCGGGGGACGCCGTGAATACGTCCTTGTAGGCTTAGCCGCGCCATCCATGGCGCGGATACCCCCGCCACGCCCACCCGCCCGGCCTCGTACGGTTTCCTGCGCACCGCGGGAAGATCAAAAAGAGCAAGAACAAGAGCAAAAGCCCATGCTTCAGGCATTCGTGTCGACCAAGGTCGACACCTACCAGAGCGGGATGCCGTTCCGGCAGACGGCGGGAAACTGTCGAAGGCGGGGTGGGTCCGGTTGAGGGGGCGTGAGCCGCATGGATGCGGCGACCGAGCTTACATGGACGTACTTGCAGCGTCCCCCTCAACCGGACCCACCCCGCCATCCCTCAGCAAACCCGCTCTTGACTTTGATTCGGCGGGTGCAGGGCTGCAAGCCCTGCCGCAACCCACCCCCTCAGCAGGCTTCGGCGGCCGGGGCGCGCACCCGCCCCCACCACGCCAGCACCAGCGCTGCGGCCGCCAGCAACCCGCCGGCCACCGGAATGGCCGCATAGCCCAGGCCCAGGCTGATCACCGCCCCGCCCAGCGCAGCCCCCAGCGCATTGCCCAGGTTGAACGCGCCCACGTTGATGGACGACGCCAGGCCCGGCGCCTCGGTCGCCGCCTGCATCACCCGGATCTGCAACGGCGGCACGATGGCGAAGGTGGCCGCACCGAACAACAGCAGCCCCACCGCAGCGGTGGCGTGGCTCATGAACGCCAGCGGCAGCACCAGCATCAACAGCGCCAGCACGGCCAGCAGGATGCGCGTGGCACCGTCCAGCGACCAGTCGGCCAGACGCCCGCCAATGCCATTGCCCACGGTGAAACCGATGCCCACCAGCGCCAGCGACACCGCGATGAACGCATTGGAGGCACCGGTCAGCTCGGTCAGCACCGGCGCCACGTAGGTGTACAGGGTGAACATCGCACCGGCGCCCAGCACCGTGGTGGCCATGGCCAGCAGCACCTGCGGCTGCAGGATCGCCTTCAGTTCACGCCGCACGTCCGGGCGCGGGCCCGGCGCCGAGGCCGGCAGGGCCAGGCCCAGCGCGGTGATCGCCACCACGCCCAGCACCGCGGTGCCGGCAAAGGACAGGCGCCAGCCCAGCTGCTGCCCGGCCCAGGTGGCCAGCGGCACGCCGCCGATGTTGGCGATGGTCAGGCCCATGAACATGGTCGCCACCGCCGCCGCCTGCTTGTCCTTCGGTACCAGGCTGGCGGCGACCACCGCACCGATACCAAAGAAGGCACCGTGGTTGAGGCTGGTGACCAGCCGCGACAACAGCAGCAGGCCATAGTTCGGGGCCAGCGCCGACAGCAGGTTGCCGACCACGAAGATCGACATCAGCAGCATCAGCGCGGTGCGCTTGCCGAAGCGCCCCATCAGCAGGGTCATCACCGGTGCGCCCAGCATCACACCTACCGCGTAGGCGGTGATCAGCATGCCGGCGGTAGGAATGCCCACGCCCACGCCGTCGGCGATGACCGGCAACAGGCCCATGGGGGCGAATTCAGTGGTGCCGATGGCGAAGGCGCCGACGGCAAGGGCCAATAGAGCGGCTCTGGAGTTCATGGGCGTTTCCTGCGTGAGGCAGGCCTGTGAAAAGAAGCGCACAGGGTGCGCGCTTTGCCCCGCCGGATTAAGCCCCGTAGCGGGGAAACAGTGTTGACCCCGGTTCACAGATGCCCAGAACGCAGAACCCCCGGCCAGGCCGGGGGTTCCAGGAAACGCGCTTACCAGTCGCCGGCGCCCGGCACGTGGTGTTCGCGTGCGCGGCGGCGCATCAGCAGGTTCAGCCACTCCACCAGCACCGAGAAGCCCATCGCGGCGTAGATGTAGGGCTTGGGCACGTGCACGTCCAGGCCGTCCAGGATCAGCACCGCGCCGATCAGCAGGATGAAGGCCAGCGCCAGCATCTTCACCGTCGGGTTGGCGTCGATGAAGCGGCCCAGCGGATTGGCGGCCAGCAGCATCACCAGCACCGACAGCAGGATCGCAGCAACCATCACCGGAATGTGGTCGGCAATGCCGACGGCGGTGATGACTGAGTCCAGCGAGAACACGATGTCGATGATCGCGATCTGCAGGATGACCATGCCGAACACGCCCGAGGCCTTGCTGGTAGCGGGGTTTTCATCGTCGCCACCGGTGATCAGTTCCTTGATCTCCATGTAGCCCTTGATGATCAGGAACAGGCCACCGACGATCAGCACCAGGTCGCGGATGGAGATGCCCATGCCGGCCACGTTGAACAGGTTGGCCGACATGTGCGCCAGGTAGGCCAGCGACACCAGCAGCGCGATGCGGGTAATGCAGGCCACGGCGATGCCGAGCTTGCGGGCGAACGGACGGCGCTCTTCCGGCAGCTTGCTGACGGCGATGGAGATGAACACCAGGTTGTCGATGCCGAGCACGATTTCCAGCGCGCTCAGGGTGAACAGGGTCACCCAGGCATTGGGGTCGGCGAGGAACTCAAAGGACATGGAAACTCTTCAAGGCAGTGGGGAATGGGAGGTTCAGCCGTAGGTGCCGGCCAGCAGGTGCGGCACCACGACCAGGGCCCAGCACAGCAGTACGTTCATCATCAGCACGAACACCGCCGCCGAACCCATGTCCTTGGCGCGGCCGGCCAGCTCGTGGATCTCGGCGCCGTAGCGCTCGATCACCGCTTCAATGGCCGAATTGGCCAGTTCCATGGCCAGCACCAGCAGCATCGAGCCGATCAGCAGCGCGCGCTCCACCGGGGTCTGGCCCAGCCACAGCGCCAACGGTGCCAGCACCACCAGCAGGTAGACCTCCAGGCGGAAGGAGGACTCGTGCAGCCAGGCGGCGCGCAGGCCCTGCCAGGACCAGCGGGCGGCCTGGAAGATGCGGCGCGGGCCGCGGGGCAGGTGGCCGAAGTTGTCAGCCACGGGCAACGGTTCCAGCAATGGGGGCGCGGCGCAGCGACCGCTCAGACGCACGGCAGGAGATCATGAAGGCACAGGGAGGGACAGATGGCGCCCATTTTGCCACAAGGGGCGCCGAGGCACCCCGGCCATGCCGCCGCGCCGCCTGACACGGACAAGCAGCGGCTGGGCGCAGCTCCTATGATGAACGTCCTTACTGTTGCGCTGGAGAGCCTGATGACCCGTCGCCGTACCTGCCTGCTGATGCTGGGCCTGCTGACTGCCGCACCGCTGGCCCAGGCGCTCAGCCCGCCGGCCTCGCCGTCCGTGCCCGAGCAGGTGTCCAACGTGGCCTGGGCCGGCGACATGGCCGCCTTCGCCCAGACCGACCGCACCTCGCCGCCGCCGCGCGGTGGCATCGAATTCATTGGCAGCTCGTCCATCCGCATGTGGGAGACGCTGGCCCAGGACTTCCCCACCCAGCCGGTGTTCAACCGCGGCTTCGGCGGGTCGGAAGTGCGTGACAGCACCTGGTATGCCGGGCAGATCGTGGTGCCGTATGCGCCGTGCAAGGTGTTCTTCTATGCCGGCGACAATGATTTGAACAGCGGCCGCAGCGCCAGCCAGGTGCGCGACGATGTGCTGGCCTTCGTGCAGCGCGTGCACCGCGACCTGCCGAAGACGAAGGTGGAATACCTGTCGATCAAGCCGAGCCCGTCGCGCGCCCACCTGCTGCCGGCGATCAACGAAGCCAACGCGCAGATCAAGGCGGCGCTGGCGAAGCTGCCCAACACCGGCTACACCGACATCTACACCCCCATGCTGGGTGCCGATGGCCAGCCCGATGCGAAGCTGTTCCGCGAGGACATGCTGCACATGACCCCGGCCGGCTATGCGATCTGGACCAAGGCGCTGGCACCGAAGGTCAACTGCAACTGAGCCCCCCATCCACGCATGGCGTGGATCTACCGGGATCGGGCGTGGGGTCAGAGCCCGTTGCATGGCAACGGGATCCGACCCCGGCCAATCACCCGTGTAGAGTCGAGCCATGCTCGACTCCGTGGCGGTCCGACCCCGGTCCGGGGTCAGCGGAAGATGACCGTCGCTTCGGTGCCCTTGCCCGGTTCACTGGCCAGGCTGACCTTCCAGCCGAAGCGATCACACAGGCGGCGCACGATCGACAGGCCCAGGCCGGTGCCCTGCGGGCGATCCGGTTCGGCGCGGTAGAACGGCTCGAACGCACGCGCCAGCGCCTCTTCGGACATGCCGATGCCGGTATCGCGCACCACCACCCGATCGGCCTGCACATCCACGTCGATGCGCCCTTCGTCGGTATAGTTGCAGGCGTTGCGCACCAGATTGCTGACCACCACCTGCAGCACCCGCGGCGGCGCGTGCAGCTGCACCGGTTCTGCGCTGTGCAGGGCGATCTGGACCGGGCGGCTGCCCAGCAGTTCGCGCGCATTGTCCACTTCGTAGCGCACCACATCGTTCACATCGAACAGTTCGATCTGCGGCTCGATGTCGGCCTCGCGGGCCAGGATCAGGAACGCATCGATCACCGCTTCCATGTCCCGCCCGGCGCGCTGGATGCGCTGCAGGCTGCGGCGCAGGCGCGGTTCCAGCCCATCGTCGGCCAGCGCCATGTCACTGGCCACGCGGATGACGGTCAGCGGCGTGCGCAGCTCGTGGCTGGCATCACGGGTGAAGTTGCGCTCGCGGGCCACGTGGTCACTGACCCGGGTGGCCAGCGAATGCAGGGCCGCGGCCAACTGCCGGGTCTCGCCCTGCATGTCGGCGGGCAGCTTGTCCGGCTCCAGGTCGGCCGCTTCCGGGTGCCCCGGGTCCCAGCGTGACACGCGCCGGGCCAGCCAGTTCACCGGCGAAACCAGACGTTTGGAGGCGCGGTAGGTCACCCAGCTGGCGCCGTACACGGCCAGCAGGGTCAGCAGCACTGGCACGATGCCGAACCAGAACGCCAGCATTTCCGCGCGCGAGCGCAGGAACACCAGGTACAGGCGCCCCTCGGGCCGCGCGTCCACCAGCACCAGCTGGTCCTCGCCGGGCAGTTCGTGGAAGCCCGGTTCCAGCGTGCGCAGGTTGGCCGGCAGCGACAGGCTGGACTGCCCGCGCTCCAGCAGATAGCCGCGGATGTTCTGGGTATTGGGCGGCGGCTGCACCGGCGAGGCCGCGTGCAGGGTCCAGTAGTAGGCCGCCTCTTCGCGCAGGGCCGCGCCCACCAGGCTGTGTTTGATCACCAGCGCCACCAGCCAGGCACCCAGCAGGATGCCCAGGCTGGCCAGCACGGCCTGCAGGATGAAAACGATGCGGATCTTGCGCGGCAGGCCGTGCGGCATTGCGGGGTCCCGGTCGAAGCGCTGCGATTATAGGCAGCGCCACGTGCCACGGTCGTGCACGGACGGTGACCGCCGCGACAGCATGCGGCCCGTCCCCTGCCCCGGGCCCCGGCCAGGGCCGGGGCGGGTCTGTGCCTGCGCCTGCACCGATCAGGCCATCGGCTGGGCGATATCGGCGATGCGGTAACCGGCGCTCTGCACGGTGTGCAGCAGCGGGCGGTCGAACGGCTTGTCGATGATCTTGCGCAGGTTGTACAGGTGGCTGCGCAGGGTGTCCGAGTCGGGCAGGCCGTTGCCCCAGATCTCGCGCTCGATTTCCTGGCGGGTGACCACGCGCGGCGATTCGCGCATCAGGATGGTCAGCAGGCGCAGGCCAATCGGCGACAGCTGCAGTTCGGTACCGGCGCGGGTGGCCCGCATGCTGACCGGGTCGAGCACCAGGTCGGCCACCTTCAGCACTTCCGAACCCACCTGGCGGCGCTCGCGGCGGATCAGCGCGCGCAACCGGGCTTCCAGTTCCTGGATGGCAAACGGCTTGGTCAGGTAATCGTCTGCACCAAAGCCCAAGCCGGTCAGCTTGTCGTCCAGGGTGTCGCGCGCGGTCAGCATCAGCACCGGCGTCGATTTGCGCGCATCGTTGCGCAGGCGGCGGCACACTTCGATGCCATCCAGGCGCGGCAGCATCAGGTCCAGCACGACCACGTCGTAGCTGTTCTCGGCCGCCAGACGGTAGCCGTCCAGGCCATCCTGCGCATAGTCCACCTCGAAGCCGCGGCCTTCCAGGTACTCGCCGATCATCTCGGAGATGTTGCGGTTGTCCTCGACCACCAGCACCAAGCCGGAAGTCTCCTTCGTCTGACGCATGTGATTCCCTCTGTCTTCAGCTTTGTGAAACATGCCCCATCGACGGTGGACGCGATGTGAAGTTCCGTCAAGACGCGCGGAAACGGTTCATAGCAGGGGTTTGAGCAGCGGCCAGACGTTGTCCAGCACCTTCGGCTGCGCCTGCGCGGTGGGGTGCAGGCCGTCGGCCTGCATCAGCCCGGGCTGCAGGGCCACGCCCTCCAGCAGGAACGGCAGCAGCGGCACCTTGTACTGGTCGGCCAGGCCGCGGTAGGCGGCGGCCAGACGCTGGCGGTAGCCGGGGCCGTAGTTGGGCGGTACGTCGATGCCCAGCAGCAGCACCTTGGCCCCGGCCTTCTGGCTGGCCTGCACCATTTTTTCCAGGTTGCCGCGCACCTGCACCGGGGTCAGCCCACGCAGGGCATCGTTGCCGCCCAGCGCGATCACCACCACGCTGGGCTTCTCCCTGGCCAACAGGCCCGGCAGGCGGGTCAGCGCGCCGGCGGTGGTTTCCCCGCTCATGCTGGCGTTGACGATGCGCGGCGGGGTTTTCGACTGCTGCCTGACCCGCTTGTCCAGCAGGCTGACCCAGCCGGCATCGGCCGGGATATTGTGGGCAGCACTGAGGCTGTCACCGAGCACCAGCACGGTGCCGCCCGGACCTTTGGCACAGGCCAGCCCGGACCACAGCAGCAACCCTAGCAGCAGCACCATCATCGTGCCGGCTTGCCGGCTCCATCCTGTAACGCGCATTGGAGTCTCCTCATCGACAGCCTGTCCCCCCGCAGCGCGCCCGTCGCCATCGCCGTCGACCAGGTCGGCAAAACCGTGCAGGGCCCGGAGGGTGAAGTCCACATACTGGACAACATCACCCTGACCGTCCATGAAGGCACCAGCGTGGCCATTGTCGGCGCCTCCGGTTCCGGCAAGACCACCCTGCTGGGCCTGCTGGCCGGACTGGACCTGCCCAGCCACGGCCGCATCAGCGTGGCCGGGCAGGATCTGGGCGCGCTGGACGAAGAAGCCCGGGCGCAGCTGCGCGCGCGCGAGGTGGGCTTTGTGTTCCAGAGTTTCCACCTGCTGCCGGCGCTGACCGCCGCCGAAAACGTGGCCCTGCCGCTGGAACTGGCGGGCCGCGAAGACCCGGCGCGCGTGCAGCAGGTACTGCAAGCGGTGGGCCTGGCCCATCGTGCCCGCCACTACCCGCGCCAGCTGTCCGGCGGCGAGCAGCAGCGCGTGGCCCTGGCCCGCGCCTTCGTCAGCCGCCCGCGCATCCTGTTCGCCGATGAGCCCACCGGCTCGCTGGACCAGGCCACCGGCCAGCACATCAGCGACCTGCTGTTCGAACTCAATGCCAGCAGTGGCACCACCCTGGTGCTGGTGACCCACGACCTGCGCCTGGCGCAGCGCTGCCAGCACATCCACCGCATCGACAACGGCCGCCTGCAGGACGTCGCCCACGAGGCGCGCGCATGAACCTGCTGCGCCATGCCTGGCGTGCGCTGCGCCGCGAGGCGCTGGCCGGCGACCTGCTGACCGTGTTCGCCGCGCTGGTGCTGGGCGTGGCGGTGATGACCGCGGTGGGCACCCTGGTGAACCGGGTGAATCTGGCCCTGACCGGCAGTGCGGCGGAAATGCTGGGCGGCGACCTGGGCGTGGGCAGCCGCAACGAACCGCCGGCGGCCTTCGCCGAGGAAGCGCAGCGGCGCAGCCTGGCCCATACCCGCATTGCCGGCTTCGGCAGCGTGCTGTTCCAGGGCGATGCCAGCCAGATGGCCAGCATCAAGGCAGTGGAAGCGGGCTATCCGCTGCGCGGCAGCCTGCGCGTGCGCGCCACCCCCGGCGGGACCCTGATCGAGCGCGCCGGCATGCCGCCGAAGGGCCAGGCCTACGCCGACCCACGGCTGCTGCAGGCGCTGGGCCTGAAGGCCGGCGACGATCTGGAATTCGGTGCGGGCACGCTGCGCATCGCCGGCATCATCGAGGCCGAGCCCGATACCGGCGGCGACCTGCTGACGCTGTCCCCTACCCTGCTGGTGAACCGCGCCGACGTGGACGGCACCGGCCTGCTCGGTCCGGGCAGCCGCATCAACTACCGGTTGATGTTCGCCGGCGGACCTGCGCAGATCGCCGCGTTCCGGCAGTGGCTGCTGCCACAGACCAAGGGCATGCGCGTGCTGAGCGTGGATGACACCCAGCGCGGGGTGCGCCAGGCCTTCGATCTGGCGGGCCGTTTCCTGGGCCTGAGCGCGCTGCTGGCGGTGCTGCTGGCCGGCGTGGCCACGGCGCTGGCCGCCAACCGCTTCGCCCTGCGCCGCATCGACCAGGTGGCCGTGCTGCGCTGCCTGGGTGCGCGCCAGCGCGACATCCTGCTGGGCCTGGCCCTGCAGTTGCTGATGCTGGCGGTGCCCGCCTGTGCCGTCGGCATCGCACTGGGCATGGCCGCGCAGGAAGGCCTGGTGCAGGCACTGGGCAGTCTGGTGCCGCAGCGCCTGCCCCTGCCCGAAGCCACCCCGGCACTGACCGGCGCCGGCATTGGCCTGTTGCTGCTGTTCGGCTTCGGACTGCCGCCGCTGCTGCGCCTGCGCGGGGTGCCGCCGATGCGCGTGCTGAACCGCTCGTTCGCCGCACTGCCACCGGCCTCGCTGCTGGCCAATGTGGCCGCGCTGGGTGCCAGCCTGTTGCTGGCGGTGCAGGTCACCGGCGATCTGAAACTGGCGCTGTGGGTGCTGGGCGGGCTGGCCGCGCTGGCCCTGGCTGCCGGCGTGCTCGGCTTTGCCCTGCTGCAGGTGCTGCGTGGCCTGCAGCACCGCCTGCACGGCAATTGGCGGCTGGGCCTGGCCGCACTGACCCGGCGTCGCCTGCTGGCGGTGATGCAGCTGGTGGGCCTGTCGCTGTCACTGTGCGCGCTGCTGTTGCTGGCGGTGACCGGACCCGGCCTGCTGCAGCAATGGCGCGAGCGCCTGCCGGCCGACACCCCCAACTACTTCCTGATCAACATCCAGCCCGAACAGCGTGAGAGCGTGCTGGCCACCCTGCGTGGCCTCGGCGCGGACGACGCCAGCATCGAGCCGATGGCCACCGGCCGCCTGATCGCGATCAACGGCAAGCCGCCGCTGCGCGTGGACCAGGCCGCTGCCGAAGGCAACGGGGCGAACAACGGCCCGCGTGAGGACGACGACGAGAACCGCCCGCTGAACTTCAGTTGGCGCAGCACCTTCCCACCGGCCAATGCGCTGCTGCAAGGCCGCTTCTGGCAGGCCGACAGCCGCGCTGCGGAAGCGTCGGTGGAAACCGGCTGGGCGCGGCGCTATGGCGCGCATCTGGGCGATCGCATCACCATTGCCGTCGGCGAGCAGCAGCGCGAATTCACCGTCACCAGCATCCGCAAGGCCGACTGGAACACGTTCCGGCCGAACTTCTTCGTGCTGCTGAACCCCAACGCGGTGGGCGATACCCCGCACAACCTGCTGTCAGCCTTCCATCTGCCCGCCGGCCAGGCCGCTGGCCTGGGTGAGCTGGTTCGGGCGCAGCCCAACCTGTCCCTGCTGGATGTGGACGCGGTGATCTCGCAGGTCCGCGATGTGATGAACCGCGTCGCACAGGCGGTGCAGCTGGTGATGGTGTTCAGCCTGCTGGCCGGCGTGCTGGTGCTGCTGGCAGCCCTGCAGGCCACCGCCGGCGAGCGGCGGTATGACAGCGCGGTGCTGCGCACCCTGGGCGCCACCCGCCGCCAGCTGCGCGGTGCGGTGCTGGTGGAATTCGGTGCGCTGGGCACCCTGGCCGCCGTGCTGGCGGTGGGCGCAGCGGCAGCCATCGGCCTGCTGGTGTCGCAGAAGGTGTTCGAACTGCCGCTGCTGCCGCCGTGGCCGGGCCTGCTGCTGGGCGGCGTGCTGGGCATCGGCCTGAGCCTGCTGGCCGGCTGGTGGGGCACCCGGCGGATCCTGCACACGCCGCCGGCACTGGCCCTGCGCGAGGCCTGAGCGGCGGCCGCGCGGCGTGGATGTGCAGTCCACGCCGCGCTGCGTATGCTTGCCGCCTTTCCCCCAGGGCGTACGCCAATGCCGTTCACCGCTTACCTGTACCCGGTGCTGTTGCTGGTCGCCAGCAACGTGTTCATGACCTTCGCCTGGTACGGGCACCTGAAGTACAAGAGCGCGCCGCTGATGCTGGTCATCATGGTCAGCTGGGGCATCGCCTTCTTCGAATACTGCCTGCAGGTGCCGGGCAACCGCCTCGGCAGCGCGGTGTACTCGGCGCCGCAGCTGAAGGGCATGCAGGAAGTGATCACCCTGCTGGTGTTCGCGGTGTTTTCCGCGTTCTACCTGGACCAGCCGCTGAAGTGGAACCACTGGGCCGCGTTCGGGCTGATCGTGGTCGCCGCGTTTCTGATGTTCAAGGAATAGGAATGAAGTACCGCTTCTGCCTGCGCGCGCTTCTGGTCGGCGTGCCACTGCTGTTGGCGATGCCGGCCGCATCTGCCCGCACTGCGCCGGGCCTGGTCCCGGACCCGATACAGGCCTTCGTGCTGGAAACGGTGCTGGCCGATGAGGTGCGCGCCTTCCACGAGGGCCATCCGACCTATCTGGTCACCGCCGACGGGGCGCGCACGCGCAGCGATGCCGAGGTCCTGGCCGGGCTGCGTATGGAGTTCGACCGGTTCTACCAGGGCCAACCGAAACCGCGGAAGGAAGTGGCGCACATAGCGATCCTGGTCGGGCAGACCGCACTGCTGCTGCCCGACCGCACGGCGTGCAGCACCGACCGCGCGCGCTGCAGCGAAGCCATCAAGGGCGTGCGCACGCGCGATGACGAGGCGAGCCTGCAGGCCACCCTGCGTGCGTTCCAGGACGCGGGGTTGGACCTGAGCACGTTGGGTGGGCCGGTATCCTGAGTGCGGGGCATCCACGCGTGGCGTGGATCTACCGGTTGGCCGCGGTGGCCCAGGCCACGGTCCGGTCCATCGCCCGTTCGATGCCCGACAAGGTGGTGAACACGCAGAGCTCGTCGTTGGCATTGTCATCCCCTACCCGGTTGTGGACTTCGGTGTACTCCGGGTGGCTTTCGAAAATGACGATGCGGACGATATTGCCGCTGGGCAGGTGCCTGGCGGAGAAGATGGGGTTGGCTTCGCGGTCTTTCGTACCATCGGCGAAGAACACGTTGTAATGCGGGCTGCGGAAGTCTTCCGCGCGCAGCCTGGCAGCGCCGATTGCCGCCATGAAGTGGTCGTGGACATGCTGTTCGAGACGATCGTAGACCTGCGGATCAGACAGATAGGTTTCGAACCTGCGATGTGCTGCCAACGGCATCAGCGGACCTCATTCCCAAACACGGGAAGTGCGAAGACGCGAACCACGTCGCTGCCCGCGGGGTCCTCGCTGCGGCTTTGAAGGGCAGAGAGCTTCATCGAATGAACAGTCCGTGGGTGGGCAGCCACCCTACCGCATGGCGAAAGCCGCAGCGGGTTTTCCGACCCATTGCGGCGAGATGCGTCAATTCATTGCGCATCAAGCACGATTGCGAGGGAAGCGTGCCGAGCAAGCTCGGCACCTACCAGGAGCGGAAGTAGATCCACGCCATGCGTGGATGCAGAACCCCGGTAGATCCACGCCATGCGTGGATGCGGTGCCTGGCCGAGGCAGTCGCGCATGGCTCGACGCTACAAGGGGGCTTTTTCCACGTACTTGGCGAAGACCTCGTCGATCTGCGCGTCCTTCACCTTCTTCCCGTCCTGGATGTCCTGGGCCTGGGTGAACAGCGGGATGATCATCGCCATGCCGTCCAGCTTGGTCTTCAGGTGCACGCCCGGGGCCTGGCCAAGGAAGCCGTCCCAGCGCTGGCGGACCTTGCCCCAGTAACCGGCGGTGGCCTTCCAGTAATCGCGGGCCGGGGTGAAGTCGACCTCGGTGGTCTTGATGTAGTCGTTGAAACCGAACTCGCGGGCGATCTCCACCTGGCTGCCGTCGGCGTTGCGCTGCACCTTGGTGTTGAACTGCTCGTGGGTCCAGCCGTTCGGGGTCAGGGTGTGGCGGTTGATCACCGCCAGCGCGTTGTAGTCGCTGCGCTTGGTGTACTCGCGGCGCGGCAACGGGCGCCAGCTCAGATCACTGGTCCAGGTCGGCACGTTGTTGTCGTAGCTCCAGCGGCCGGTGCCGCAGTAACGCGGGGCATCGCTCACTTCGTACACGCACTGGGTCCAGGCGCCCTGGTTCTGCGCGGCCGGAATGGCACGCACCTGCCAGGTCTGTTCGGCACTGAACTCGAAGCGGTTCGGCGCTTCGTACACCCAGTCCTGCCGCCAGTGCTTGGTGACGTGGCCGCTCTTTTCATCCAGCAGCAGGTGCTGCAGCACCACGCGCCTGGGGCTGTCTTCCACCACCACCACCACTTCGTTGCCGCCGCTGCGCATGGCCGGTGCCCGCTCGTAGCCGGGCTTCAGCAAGACGGTTTCATCGAAGGCGAAATCGACGGTGTACTCGCCCTGCATGGCCAGGATGCTGGCGTGGTCGCGGGCAATGTCGGAGGGCTGGGCGTGGGCTGCGCCGGTGGCGGCGAGCAGCAGCATCGCACTGGCTGTCTGCAACTTCATTGAAGGGTCCTTGGGCTCTACAGGGTCTTGGAGAGGCCGTCCGTGGCCAGCAGTCGTTCCATCAGGATCGGTGCCGAGGGCGCGCTTACAGGCGCACCAGCGGCAGATCGTCCGGCGCGCGCGGGGCCGGGCGGCGGGCGGCGTCGGCGCAGCAGCAGTCATCGATGGCCAGTTCGCCCTCGGCACCTTCCAGGCGGGCGATGCGGCGCGCAGTGGCCGCCCCCAGCGAGGACAGCGTGGACAGGCTGGCGGCCAGCGTGCGGCCCTCTTCGGCCGCATGCAGGCGCAGTGCGCACAGGCGCCAGCGCTGGCCACCGAGGTGGCCGGCCAGGCGTCGCCACAGCCGTTCACCGACGCTGCCATCGGCATCGCGCGGCGGCGCCGACGGCAACGCAGCCACCAGCCGGTCCCAGGCCAGGAAATCACTGTCCGGCAGCAGGTACAGGCGCCATACGCAGCGGCCGCGGGCATCGAGGAAACACAGGCTTTCGCGCAGGCCTTCGCTGTCCACGCCCTGGCAGGCGTGCACTGAAACGGCCTGGCGCCAGCCACCGATCTCGCTACCATCGGCGTGGTACAGGCACAGCACGGTGCCGAGCGCAGCCAGCTGCGCCGGCGTGGGCCAGACCTGCAGCGGCACCCGCGGCAGGGACGACGACAGACGACGTGCAGACAGGGCTCGGCTCATGGGATTCACCAGGAAACGGCAAGGCTGGCCGACAGCGTGCGGCCGGGGCTGGTATAGCGGTCCAGCACGCTGCTGCTGGCCGACAGGGTCGAGCCAACGTTGGACCAGTCGATGTAGCGCTTGTCGCCCAGGTTGAACACGCCCACGTTGAAGGTGGCGCCCGGGGCGAAGTTCCAGTGCGCCATCAGGTCGGCCACGCCGTAGCCGGCCGGGCGATAGGCCGTGGCCGAGGCGACCCGGTCCTTGCGCTTGACGAAGGTACCGGCCAGTTCGACACCCCAGGCATCGGTGTCGTACATCAGGCCGACCGTGCCGCGCAGCGGGTCCACCGAATCCAGCGGGGTGTCTTCGGTCTTGTTGTCACCGCGCGACCAGGCCACCGCGCTGCGCAGCGCCCAGCCCTGCAGCGCCGGACTGATCTGGCCGAAATCCACGCCGGCCTTCAGTTCGGCGCCGTAGATGCGCGCGTCGGCGATGTTGCGCGACTGGAACACCATCAGGCCCTGCGCATTGGTACCGACCAGCGACTGCGACTCGATGAAATCCTTGTAATCGTTGTAGTAGCCGCTCAGGCTGACGTACGCCGCCGGCGACAGGAAGCGCAGGCCCAGTTCCACGCCATCACTGGTTTCCGGCTTCAGATCCGGGTTGGGAATGGCGGTGTAGCCGAAGGCGAAGTTGGTGAAGCCCAGGTTGACGTCGTTGTACGGTGGCGAGCGGAAGCCGCGCGAGTAGCCGGCAAACAGCGACCAGGCATCGCTGAAGCGATAGACCATGCCCAGCTTGGGCGAGACGCTGGTCTTTTCCAGCTTGGTGACCGCAACGCCGGGATTGTCCTGGGCGAAGATCGTATCCACCTCCGGCTTCAGCTCGTAGCGGTCCACGCGCACGCCCGGCACCAGCGACAGCTTGCCGCCGGCCATGCGCATTTCGTCCTGTGCGTACAGGCCCAGCTCGGTGGTCTTGCTGATCGGGAAATCGCGCACCGGGAACACATCAGGCAGCAGCGTGCTGGTCACCTGGCCATTGGCCAGCACCTGGTAGCCATCGCGCTTCTGCCGGATCTCGGTGCGCGCGCCTTCGAAGCCGTAGGTCAGCGCGTGTTCGACGCTGCCGGTGCTGAAGGCCTTGTTGAACTGCGCCTGCAGACCGTACACCTGCTGGTCGAAGTTGAACTCGCGGTGGCGGCGCGTGCGGTTGGCCCGGTCTTCGTCGGTAATCTGGGTGGTTTCGCTGTGCTGGCTGTAGACCTGCCAGTGCAGGCTGTCGGCGAAGGCCTTGTCCAGTGCATCCATTTCATGGGCGAAGGACACGCGCGTACGTTCCTGCGTGTCGCGCGCCTTCATGCCGGTGGTCGTGGTGCGGTCGATCAGCGACAGGACATCGGTATCGGTGCTGTCTTCATTGCCTTCCACGGTCAGGCGGAAGCGCTGGTCCGCGCTGGGCGCGAACACCAGCTTGGCCAGGCCGCTGCGGCCATCGCGGTCCTGCGGGTTGGCTGCAGTGCGGGTGTTGTTGCTGCTGCGCACGTCGCCCTGGTTGTCCGTTTCCTGGCCCTGCCGATGGTTGATGTTGACCATGCCGCTCCAGCGGTCGCCGCCGAACGCCGTGGTGATCCCGCCCAGCAGCCCCTGCCACTCACCGTCGTAGCCGAACTTCAGGCCCACGTAGCTGTTCTTGCCATCCTTCAGGTAGTCGGTGGGGTCCTTGGTGACGAAAGCCACCACGCCGCCCAGCGCGTCCGAGCCGTACAGCGAGCTGGCCGGGCCCCGCACGATTTCCACGCGCTTGAGCGTGTCCAGATCGGTGAAGTTGCGGTTGGCGTTGGAGAACGAGCCGATGCTGAAACTGGTCGGCATGGCGATGCCGTCGGTCTGGATGCGCACGCGGTTGCCGTCCAGGCCACGGATGCGGATGCTGCCCAGGCCGAAGCGGGTGGCGCTGCGGCTGGCCGACAGCCCCGGTTCGTAGCGGATCAGGTCCTGGAGGTCCTGCACCAGATGGCGGTCCATCTGCTCGCGGTCGATCACATCCACCGTGGCGGCCACATCGCTCACCGCGCGTTCGGTGCGGGTGGCGGTGACCTGCACGCGGTCGAATTCGCGCGCATCGGGCGCGGCATCGGCTTCGGCGGCAGCATGGGCGGACAGCGGCAGGGCCATCCACAGGGCGATCGACAGGGCGGTCTGGCGGGTCATCGGTCTTGGGTCGTCGGGCACACAGGGGGAACCCCCGGCCACCGGCACGCAGAACGTGCACGGCCAGCCGAGGGGGAGAGAGCGGGAGCGGACGGGTCGCCCACCCTGCCAGCGGGCCGGCAGGTGGGAGGGGTGCGGGCGACCGGGCCGCGTTACTTGGTCAGGATCAGCTTGTCGTTGCTGGTGTGGCGCAGCCGATAGAAGCGGTCGCCGTGCTGGATCAGGATTTCACGACGGCCCTTGAGCAGGGCTTCGCTGTCGATGACCTCTTCGGCGGGAACGGCACGCACCGGGCGGTCGCGGAGGGTCAGCGTTTCGGGGCGCAGCAGTACAGGTTGAGCATTCATGAGCGTCTGGACTCGTGCGAGGGACGCGATAGATGATAATGATTCTCAGTTGACAATCAACAACCATTCTCAATTCGGACGATGCGATTATCTATTGAACTGCGAATTTCAATTGATATGAACTATCGCAATCGTAGAGTCGAGCTTGCTCGACTGCTCTCGCTCAGAAGCCGTCGAGCAAGCTCGACGCTACGAAAAGCCTAGAGCCGTCGAGCAAGCTCGACGCTACCAAGGCAGGGCCAGCACGTTCGGCGCCCCACCGGCGTCAGACAAACGCGGCTTCCACCCGTGCCCAGCCGGCCTCGTCCATCTGCGCCAGTACATCCAGCGCCTGCAGGTTCTGCAGCAGCTGCGGCACCCGGCTGGCGCCGAGGATCACGCTGGATACGTTCGGGTTGCGCAGGCACCAGGCAATGGCCAGGCTGGCCGGGGCGTGGCCCAGCTCACGGGCGACCTGGCTGAAGCGGCGTACCTGGGCCAGGCGCGCGGCGGCGTTGTCGCCCAGCACCAGGTCCTGCAGCCAGCCCATGCCGTCACGGCCCAGGCGCGCGTCGGCGGGAATGCCGTCGTCGTACTTGCCGCTCAGCAGCCCGGAGGCCAGCGGCGAGAAGATGGTGGTGCCCAGCCCCGGCGCCTCGTACAGCGGGGCATATTCCACTTCCACCCGCTCGCGGTGCAGCAGGTTGTACTGCGGCTGCTCCATCGACGGGCCCTGCAGGTTGTGCCGCGCGGCCACTTCCAGCGCCTGCTGGATCTGCGCCGCCGACCATTCCGACGTGCCCCAGTACAGCACCTTGCCCTGCCGCACCAGGGTATCCATGGCGTGCACGGTCTCGGCGATGGGCGCATCCGGATCCGGGCGGTGGCAGTAATAAAGGTCCAGATAGTCCACCCGCAGGCGCTTCAGCGCGGCATGGCAGGCATCGGTCACGTGCTTGCGCGACAGACCGCGCTGGGTCGGCCGCGGGTCCTTGGCACTGCCAAAGAACACCTTGCTGGACACACAGAAGCCGTCGCGCGGCAGCCGCAGGTCGGCAATCACATCGCCCATCACCTGCTCGGCGCGGCCGTTGGCATAGCCCTCGGCATTGTCGAAGAAGTTGATGCCATGGTCCCAGGCGGCGGCCACCAGGTTGCGCGACTCGTCGCGGGCAACCTGATCGCCGAAGGTCACCCAGGCGCCGAAGGACAGGGCGGAAATCGGCAGGCCGGTGGAGCCCAGGCGACGGTAGAGCATGACAATCTCCTGCTGCAGGCCCGCATCCGGGCCGGGATCGAGCCCCCATTCTACCTGCCCTGCCAACGGCCAAGCCCTTGCCGTTGCTGGCTTGTTCGGTGCCGATGGGTACCGGCAGGCGGCTTTTCCTTGCTCCGGCCCCTGCCCTGCACTAGGCTTCCCGTTTTTCGCGACGCCCCAGGGGAGTCACCACATGGTCGAAGGTTTGGGCAGGATCGGCTTCGGCCTGTTCGGGTTGGCGGTGCTGATCGGCATCACCTGGCTGTTTTCCAACAACAAGCGCGCGGTGGACTGGAAGCTGGTCGTCACCGGTATCACCCTGCAGATCGCGTTTGCGGCGCTGGTGATCCTGGTGCCGGGCGGCCGTGACGTGTTCGATGCCCTGGGCAAGGGCTTCGTGAAGGTGTTGAGCTTCGTCAACGAAGGCTCGGGCTTCATCTTCGGCTCGTTGATGGACACCAAGAATTACGGCTTCATCTTCGCCTTCCAGGTGCTGCCGACCATCATCTTCTTCTCGGCGCTGATGGGCGTGATGTACCACCTGAACATCATGCAGGGCATCGTCCGCGTGATGGCGTGGTCGATCACCAAGGTGATGCGCGTGTCCGGCGCGGAAACCACCAGCGTCTGCGCCAGCGTCTTCATCGGCCAGACCGAGGCGCCGCTGACCGTGCGCCCGTACATTCCGAAGATGACCCAGTCCGAGCTGCTGACCATGATGATCGGCGGCATGGCCCACATCGCCGGCGGCGTGCTGGCGGCCTACGTGGGCATGCTCGGCGGTGGCGACCCGGTGCAGCAGGCGTTCTACGCCAAGCACCTGCTGGCCGCCAGCATCATGGCCGCCCCGGCCACCCTGGTGGTGGCCAAGCTGCTGATTCCGGAAACCGGCACCCCGCTGACCCGCGGCACGGTGAAGATGGAAGTCGAAAAGACCTCCAGCAACATCATCGACGCGGCGGCCGCCGGCGCCGGCGATGGCCTGAAGCTGGCCCTGAACATCGGCGCCATGCTGCTGGCCTTCATCGCCCTGATCGCCCTGCTGAACGCCCCGCTGACCTGGATCGGTGATGTGACCGGCCTGGCCGCGGCCATCGGCAAGCCGACCAACCTGTCCACCATCTTCGGCTACGTGCTGGCCCCGATCGCCTGGGTGATCGGCACCCCGTGGGCCGACGCCACCACGGTGGGCTCGCTGATCGGCCAGAAGGTCGTGATCAACGAGTTCGTGGCCTACACCGAACTGTCGCAGATCGTGAACGGCCAGGTCGCAGGCGTCAGCCTGTCCGACGAGGGCCGCCTGATCGCAACCTATGCCCTGTGTGGCTTTGCCAACTTCAGCTCGATCGCCATCCAGATCGGTGGCATCGGTGGCCTGGCCCCGGAACGTCGCCACGACCTGGCCAAGTTCGGCCTGCGCGCGGTGCTGGGCGGTACCATTGCTACCTTCATGACGGCCACCATCGCCGGCGTGCTGACCCATTTCAGCTGAACCCCTGTTTGAGAAAAGATTCCCTATGAGCAGCAGTGTCGTTGTCGTCGGTTCCTTCAATGTCGATCACGTGTGGCGGTGCGAAGCGCTGCCGGCACCGGGCGCGACCATTGCCGGCCGTTACAGCACCGGCCCCGGTGGCAAGGGCTTCAACCAGGCGGTGGCTGCCAGCCGCGCCGGTGCCGACACGCACTTCCTGTGCGCGCTGGGTGATGACGTCGGTGGCGCCATGGCCCGTGACCTGGCCGCGCAGGACGGCTTCGCCCTGATCGCCGAAGCCAGCGCCGAGCCGACCGGCACCGCCGGCATCTACGTGGACGCGCGTGGCCGCAACACCATCGTCATCGGCCCCGGCGCCAATGCCGCCCTGAGCACCGAGTTCCTGCAGCAGCAATCGGTGCTGGCCGACGCCAAGGTCGTGCTGGTGCAGCTGGAATCGCCGGTGCAGACCATCGAAGCGGCCTTGGCCGCGGCCCGCGAAGCCGGTGTGACCACGGTGCTCAATGCCGCCCCGGCGGATGCACCGTCCACCATCGGCCTGCTGAAGCTGGCCGATGTGATCACCCCGAACGAAACCGAGTTCGCCGCCCTGCTCGGCCGCCACGTGGGCGAACGCGTGGACGCCGACGACGTGGCCGCGCTGGATGGTGCCAGCCTGCATGCGCTGTGCCGCAAGTTGGTGGGCAACGGCACCGTGGTGGTCACCCTGGGTGCGGTGGGCGTGTTCGTATCGCATGCCGACGAGAACCTGCGCGGTGATACCCAGCCGTATTACCGCGTCGGTGCCGAACAGGTGCAGGCCATCGACACCACCGGTGCCGGTGATGCCTTCAACGGTGCCCTGGCCGCCTCAATGGCCCAGGCGCCGGAGGCCCCGTTCGCCCGCCACGTGCGTTTCGCCAACCAGTTCGCCGGCCGTTCCACCGAAAAGGAAGGCGCTGCAGCGGCCATGCCGCGCTTCACCCCGGCCGACGTGTAGATCCACGCCGTGCGTGGATGAGAACCCCGGGCGTGCGAATGCCCGGGGTTTTTTGTGTCCCGCCGCTGCAGGGGCAGTAGATCCACGCCATGCGTGGATGGGCGTTGGCGCCTGGCCCAGCCGCCCACCATGCCCCAGCCCTTGGGGCGGCGGAAGCAACCGTCAAGCATCTGCTGATTCCCGTCCGGCATGACCTCGGTCCGGATCGGCCTGAATGGGTGCCCGTATCGCCGGGCCTTCGCCCCGCCCGCGCCCTACAATGGGCACATGCAGATCGGCCCGTACACCATTGCCCCCAACGTCGTGCTGGCGCCCATGGCCGGCGTCACCGACAAGCCTTTCCGCCTGCTGTGCAAACGGCTTGGCGCGGGTCTGGCTGCCTCGGAAATGACCATCAGCGACCCGCGCTTCTGGAACACGCGCAAATCGATCCATCGCATGGACCACGAAGGTGAGCCGGCGCCGATCAGTGTGCAGATTGCCGGCACCGAGCCGCAGCAGCTGGCCGAGGCCGCCCGCTACAACGTCGACCACGGCGCGCAGATCATCGACATCAACATGGGCTGCCCGGCCAAGAAGGTCTGCAACGCCTGGGCCGGCTCGGCGCTGATGCGCGACGAGGCGTTGGTGGCGCGCATCCTGGAGGCCGTGGTCAATGCGGTGCCGGTGCCGGTTACCCTGAAGATCCGCACCGGCTGGGACTGCGATCATCGCAATGGCCCGCTGATCGCGCGCATTGCCGAGGACAGTGGCATTGCCGCGCTGGCGGTGCACGGCCGCACCCGCGACCAGCATTACACCGGCCAGGCCGAGTACAGCACCATTGCCGAGATCAAGGCCGCGCTGCGCATTCCGGTCATCGCCAATGGCGATATCGATTCGCCGCAGAAGGCCGCGCAGGTGCTGCAGCAGACCGGCGTGGACGCGGTGATGATCGGCCGATCCGCGCAGGGTCGGCCGTGGATCTTCCGCGAAGTGGCGCACTACCTGGCCACTGGCCAGGAGCTGCCGCCGCCGTCGCTGGCCGAAGTGCGCGACATCCTGCTGGGCCACCTGCATGCGCTGCACGCGTTCTACGGTGAACCGCAGGGTGTGCGCATCGCCCGCAAGCACCTGGGCTGGTATGCCAAGGATCGACCGGAGAACGCGGCGTTCCGCGCCGTGGTGAACCGCGCCGAGGACCCGGACAGCCAGATCGCACTGACCGCCGAGTACTTCGACCGCCTGATCGCCGGGGAGCCGGCCATGCCCACAGCCGCCTGACCGCCAGCCCCTGCGCAACGTCGAGCGTGCTCGACTCTACAAGAGAACACCATGACCCCGCCGATCTCTTCCCCCACCTATCTGCACGGTTTTTCCGGCACCGAACAGCAGCGCCTGATGACCCAGGCGCGCCTGCTGGAATCGAGCATCTTCGGCCAGATCGACTACAGCGGCGCCCGCCGCCTGCTGGAAGTGGGCAGCGGCGTGGGCGCGCAGACCGAGATCCTGCTGCGCCGCTTCCCGGACCTGCACGTAACCGGCGTGGACCTGAGCGAGGCACAGCTGGCCACGGCGCGCGAAAACCTGGCGCGCACGCCGTGGTGCAGCGATCGCTACACCCTGCAGCAGGCCGATGCCGGTGAACTGCCGTTCGAGGCACGCAGCTTCGATTCGGCGTTCCTGTGCTGGGTGCTGGAGCATGTGCCCTCCCCTGCCCGCGTGCTGAGCGAAGTCCGCCGCGTGCTGGCGCCGGGCTCGCCGGTGTACATCACCGAAGTGATGAATGCCTCGTTCCTGCTCGATCCGTATTCGCCGCACATCTGGCGCTACTGGATGGCCTTCAATGATTTCCAGTACGACCACGGCGGCGACCCGTTCGTGGGCGCCAAGCTGGGCAACCTGCTGCTGGCCGGCGGCTTCCGCGACGTGCATACCGAGATCAAGACCATCCACCTGGACAACCGCGAACCGGCGCGCCGCAAGACCATGATTGCGTTCTGGGAACAGTTGCTGCTGTCGGCCGCCGACCAGCTGCTGCAGGCCGGTGCGGTGGACGAGGACACCGTGGAAGGCATGCGCCGCGAATTCCGGCTGGTGCAGAACGACCCCAACGCGGTGTTCTTCTATTCGTTCGTGCAGGGCCGCGCCACGGTGTATTGAGCACCCATCCACGCATGGCGTGGATCTACTGTGGGTGCCAGATGCGCTGCCACATGGCCGCCAGCCGGCCCTTCATCTCGGCCCGCGCCTGCGGACTGCTGTAGTCGGTACGCCGCTGCTCGGGCACCATCGGCTGCCACTGCCCATCCACCTGCCGGGCCACGGCGAAGTTGAAGGTGTAGTCCGGTTCCAGGCCCATGCGCAGGTCGCTCAGCACCAGTGCGCCGTCCACCACCTGCGCGCGCATGAAGCCGCGATTGAACCATTGCAGGCGCTGCACCGCAGGCACATCCGCCGCCTCGCGCAGCGCCTGCACGTTCGACGCATGCCCTTCGAACTGCATCGGACCGGTATCGGCCAACAGCGAGCGGTCGCCCACCACGTAGCCGTTGGGCGTCATCGCCACCACCCGCCACAGCAGGGTGTTGAACGGCATCGGCACCGAGAAGCGCGGCGCATCGCCCAGCCCCATCGCAGCCAGGCTCTGCTGCGCGGCCTTGTCCACCTGCGCCTTGGCCACCAGCCCCCAGCCCAGGTACGCACTGCTGACCAGCAGCGCCACGCCCAGCACCTGGCCGACCCAGGGCCGCGCGCGACCGAACCAGGCCAGCACGCAGCCCAGCAGCAGCCACACCGTGTAAGCCGGATCGATGATGAACACACTGGAGCCCATCGCAGGATGCGGCTGCAGCGGCCACCACAGCTGCGTGCCGTAGACAGTGAATGCATCCAGCAGCGGATGGGTCACCAGCGCCAGCTGGATCGCCCAGAACCAGCGCACCGGTGACTGCGCCACGCGTCCGTGGCCGAAGCGTTTGAACAACCACCAGATCGCAGCCGCGATCCACGGCAGCACCAGCAGCGAGTGGCTGAAGCTGCGGTGCTCGACCATGTTCGCCACCGGGTCGCTGGCAGTGAAGCCGAGCCAGAGCGCGTCCAGGTCCGGCAGAGTGCCCAGCGCCGCACCGGCCAACAGGGCCGCGCGACGATGGCCGGGCGGAGCGATGGCAGCGGCGACTGCGCCACCAAGTACGATCTGGGTCAAGGAGTCCATGCCGCGATGCTAGCGCGAAGGCGCGCGCAGGGTCGACGTACGGCGGAACGACGGAACGGCGGAACGGCGGAACGACGGAACGGCGGAACGGCGAAACGGCGAAACGGCGAAACGACGGTAGAGTCGACTGTCAGTCGACTGCTCTTCCGTCATACCGCGAAAATCCCGCGCTGCGCGCGATAGTCGACTGACAGTCGACTCTACCCCTCGCGCTGCATCACGCGGCCTGTTGGATGCGTGCGCCCGGCAGCTCCACCAGGGTCCGGCCGGTGTGGTCCAGCAGGCGCAAGCTGCCATCGTGGCCCTCGGCCAGCGCGCTCAGGCTTTCCACCCAGTCCCCATCATTGGCATAGACCAGGCCATCGCGTTCGATCAGTGCCGCGCGATGGATGTGCCCGCAGACGATCCCATCCAGCCCGCGCCGGCGCACATCGTCCAATCCGGCCTGCACGAATCGCGCGATGTAGCGCTCGGCGGCACCGCTGCGCCGTTTAAGGAATTCCGACAGCGACCAGTAACGCAGCCCCAGCGGGCGGCGCACCGCGTTGAACAGGCGGTTGCCGGTCAGGATGCGGTAGTACAGCCAATCGCCGAAGCGCTCCTGCAGGCCGCCGAAGTGGGTCACGCCGTCGTAGTCGTCACCGTGCACCACCAGCAGGCGACGGCCATCGGCGGTGACATGGATGGCGCGCCGGCGCACCTGCATGGCCGGCA
Organism: Stenotrophomonas sp. Steno-C17; assembly: GCF_056393165.1. Taxonomy (NCBI): domain Bacteria; kingdom Pseudomonadati; phylum Pseudomonadota; class Gammaproteobacteria; order Lysobacterales; family Lysobacteraceae; genus Stenotrophomonas; species Stenotrophomonas sp. Steno-C17. The sequence goes on along the minus strand of NZ_JBWJPD010000004.1, from coordinate 51,281 downwards.
GCATCATGCCGCAGACCTGGCGCAGCGTGGCATCGTGGTTGCCCGGAATGTAGATGATGTCGGTGCCTGCCCTGCGCAGCGCGTGCAATGCCTGCACTACATCGCTGTGCGACTGCCGCCAGCGCGCGCCGCGGTGGGCCATCCACCACAGGTCGATGATGTCGCCCACCAGGTACAGCCGCTCGCAGCGCAGCCGGCCCAGGAAGCTCGCCAGTTCGGCGGCATGGCAATGGGGCGAGCCCAGATGCACATCGGAAACAAAGACAGCCCGATGGCGCGGCGGCAACGGCGCCACCGCGCTCATGCCACCGCCCCCGCATCGCGCAGGTAGCGTTTGCGCTTGTGCGGCCGGATCGCCTGCAGGTCCACTTCAATCAGGCCGTCGATGGAATCGCTGAAATCCGGATCGACACCGAAGGCCAGGAAGCGCGCGCCGCCGGGTTCGCACAGCTCGGTGTACTGCCGGTACAACGTCGGCACGGCCGTACCCAGCGTGGCCAGGTTGGCCTTCAGCACCTCGAAGGCGGCCGAGGCATCCAGTTCGCCGAAGCTCGGCGGCGCAGCGACGTACTGGAACGGACGCTGCGATTCCACCAGCCCCTGCGCGCCGCCGTGGTAGCGCTGGTAGTAGGCAACCAGTTGTTCGCGCGCATCGCGCGGCAGCGCCGCGCTGATCGACACCGCACCAAACAGGTAGCGCACGCCCGGCTGGCGCTGCAGATAGGCACCGATGCCCTGCCACAGGTAGTCCAGGCTGCGGCTGCCCCAGTAGTCGGGCACCACGAAGCTGCGGCCCAGTTCCAGGCCTTCGGCGATGCGCGCAATGGCATCGTCGGAATAGCGGAACAACGAGGCGCTGTAGAGGCCGCCCAGGCCGCGGCGGGCCAGCGCCTGGGCGCCACGCATGATGCGGTAGGCCCCGGCAATGCGTTGCGCCGCTGCGTCCCAGATCACGATGTGCTGGTAGTCCAGGTCGAACGCATCCAGATCACGGGCGCGTCCGGTGCCTTCGCCGACGCGGCGGAAGGTCAGCTCGCGCAGGCGCCCCAGTTCCAGCAGCAGCGGGCAGCCCGCTGCGCAGCGCGCCAGCAGGATCTGCTTGCCGTCACCGGTCTGGCCCAGCCGCTCGGCGGCCGCAACGGCCCTGGCCACCTCGGCCGGCGGCAGCGGTGCGGCCAGCGGCTCCTGCGCCAACGCGGCCGATTCGCTGCAGCGCAGGGCGTAAAGCGCGCGCCGCACCGCCAGCAACTGGGCGCTGGCATCACCGTGGGCGAGCTGCATCGGCTGGCCGATCTGCAGCCGCAGCGGGCGGCCGCGGCGGGCGAACATCTCGCGCGCCAGCAAGGCCGTGCCGGCCGGCTTGAACAACGCCGAAGCGCTGTAGAACAGCAGTGAATTGCGCGCCTGCACCCGCACCGGCAGCACCGGCGCCGACGACGCACGGGCAAAGCGGACGAACCCACGCTGCCAGCGCCCATCGCGGATGCCGTGCACCGACAGGCGCGACACTTCACCGGCGGGAAACACGATCACGCACTGTTCGGCGGCCAGCGCCTGTTCCACCGCCTGCAGGCTGGCGCGCTGCACCTTGCCGCCCAGCATGCGCACCGGCAGCAGCAGCTCCTGCAGCGGCGCCAGCGCGCCCAGCAGATCGTTGGCCACGATGCGCACGTCGCGCCGCACCCGGCCCACCGCATCCAGCAGGGCCAGCGCGTCCAGCGCGCCGGACGGATGGTTGGCCACGATCAGCAGGCGCCCCTGGGCCGGAATCCGCTCCAGCGCACCGGCTTCCAGCTGGTAGGGGCTGCCGAGGAAATCGAGGCTGGCAGCGACGAAGTCGAAGCCGCGCAGGCCCTCGCTGCGCTGCAGGAAGGCCTCGATGCGGTCCAGCCGCGACCAGCGACCGATACCGCGCAGCAGGGGCCGGGCCAGCTGCCCCCGGCGGCCATGGAACCATTCGGGGAAGCGTTGCTGGAGGCGCTGCTGCAGGTCCTGCATGGCGTGCTCACGGATGCCCGGCGGCCGGATTGGCGCAGAGCCTGCGCCCCGGCCAAGGCAGGCAGATGGCGGTTTGGCGGCAGAAAAATGACGGCCCGGCCCCGCGCACCGGGCGGTCTGGCCGGGCCTTCAATGGTCACGCCAGTGGAACACTGCCCCTGCAACGTCAGGCACTTGCGCCGCGCAGGGCCCGTGAAGATGGGCACACCGCCTTAACCACCGGCAACCTGTCCGGGTTCACAATGCACAGGCGGCGCACCCCGTGTATCATGCGCGCCCATCTTTCCATCCGAATCAAGGGATATACCGCCTGATGTCCAGCTATCTCTTCACCTCCGAGTCGGTCTCCGAAGGCCATCCGGACAAGGTTGCCGACCAGATCTCCGATGCGGTGCTGGACGCGATCCTGACCCAGGACCAGCGCGCCCGCGTGGCCTGCGAGACCATGGTCAAGACCGGTGTTGCCATCGTCGCCGGTGAAATCACCACCAGCGCGTGGATCGACCTGGAAGCGCTGACCCGCAAGGTCATCACGGACATCGGCTATGACAGCTCCGACGTCGGCTTCGACGGCGCCACCTGCGGCGTGCTGAACCTGATCGGCAAGCAGTCGCCGCACATCGCCCAGGGCGTGGACCGCAAGAAGCCCGAAGAAATGGGCGCTGGCGACCAGGGCCTGATGTTCGGCTACGCCACCAACGAAACCGACAGCTTCATGCCGGCGGCGATCCACCTGTCGCACCGCCTGGTGGAACAGCAGGCCAAGATCCGCAAGAAGCGCAACTCGCCGCTGTCCTGGCTGCGCCCGGACGCCAAGAGCCAGGTCACCCTGCGCTATGAAAACGGCGAAGTCTCGGCCATCGACGCGGTGGTGCTGTCGACCCAGCATGCCCCGGGCATCAAGCAGAAGGACCTGATCGAGGCCGTCCGCGAAGAGATCATCAAGCCGGTGCTGCCGGCCAAGTGGCTGCACAAGGGCACCAAGTTCCACATCAACCCGACCGGCAAGTTCGAGATCGGCGGCCCGGTGGGCGACTGCGGCCTGACCGGCCGCAAGATCATCGTCGACACCTACGGCGGCTGGGCCCGTCACGGTGGTGGCGCCTTCTCCGGCAAGGACCCGTCCAAGGTCGACCGTTCGGCCGCCTACGCTGCCCGCTACGTTGCCAAGAACGTCGTTGCCGCCGGCCTGGCCGACCGTTGCGAAGTGCAGGTCTCCTACGCCATCGGCGTGGCTGAGCCGACCTCGATCTCGGTCACCACCTTCGGCACCGGCAAGATCAGCGACGACAAGATCGAGAAGCTGATCCGCAAGCACTTCGACCTGCGTCCGTACGGCATCATCAAGATGCTGGACCTGATCCACCCGATGTACCAGCAGACCGCGGCCTACGGCCACTTCGGCCGCAAGCCGAAGGAATTCAGCTACCTCAACGGCGAAGGCGAGACCGTCAACGCCACGGCCTTCTCCTGGGAGAAGACCGACCGCGCCGCCGCCCTGCGCGCCGACGCCAAGCTGAAGTAAGCCCGACGGGTAGAGCTGACGGGTAGAGCCGACGGGTAGAGCCGACGGGTAGAGCCGACTTGGTAGAGCCGACTGTTAGTCGGCTGACCTTCCAGAAGGGCCGCGAAAGCGGCCCTTCTGCTTTGCTCCTGGCTACGGCAGTCGAGCATGGCTCGACTCTACAAGGGCGTTGCATGCCCGATACAATCGGGCCATGTCGACCGAACTCAAATCCCACCAGCTGTCCATGACCGTGCTGATGTCGCCGGACATGGCCAATTTCTCCGGCAAGGTGCACGGCGGCGCGATCCTGCGCCTGCTCGACCAGGTGGCCTATGCCTGCGCCAGCCGCTACGCCGGCAGCTACGTGGTCACCCTGTCGGTGGACCAGGTGATGTTCCGCCAGCCCATTGCGGTGGGTGAACTGGTCACCTTCCTGGCCTCGGTGAACTACACCGGCACCTCATCGATGGAGATCGGGGTGAAGGTGGTGGCCGAGGACATCCTCAAGCGCAGCGTGCGCCATGCCAACAGCTGCTTCTTCACGATGGTGGCGGTGGACGAGGCCGGCAAGCCGACCGCCGTGCCGCCGCTGCAGCTGGAAACCAGCGACGAGCGCCGCCGCCATGCCGCAGCCCTGATCCGCCGCCAGCTGCGCCAGGAAATGGAACAGCGGCATCTGGAACTGCTGGCCTCCAACCCGCCGTCTCCGGAATAGCGTCGAGCTTGCTCGACGGGGTTCCGCGTCAGTCGAGCAAGCTCGACTCTACCGTTGCGAACCCGCCATCGCCGGAGGTTTGACCGCGCTCGCCGGGCCATGCCCGGCGGATGCAGAAGATCACCCGGTGTTCTGCACGCCCTGCGAAACGCCGTTCACGCAGGCCACCAGCGCACGCAGCAGATCGTCATCCTCGCGCCCGCTGGCCCGCCAGCGCTGCAGCAGATCGACCTGCAGCACGCTGATCGGGTCCACGTAGGGATTGCGCAGGCGGATCGACAGCGCCAGCCGCGCGTCGTGGTCCAGCAGGGTCTGCTGGTCCAGCAGCGCCAGCAACCAGTGCCGGGTCAGTTCAAGTTCGCGCTGCACCTGCGGGAAGAAGCGCGCGTGCAGGTCGCCGGACAGCAGCGAGAACTGCTCGGCAATGGTGATATCGCCCTTGGACAACACCATGGCGATGTCATCCAGGAACGTGCGGAAGAAGGGCCAGTCACGCGCCATCGTGCGCAGCGTCGCTTCATGGCCCGCATCGACCGCCGCCTGCAGGCCGCTGCCCACGCCGTACCAGCCGGGAATGACCGCACGCGCCTGGCTCCAGGCGAACACCCAGGGAATCGCGCGCAGGTTGCCCAGTGCGGCATCCTGGCCCAGCCGCCGCGAGGGCCGTGAGCCCAGCGTCATCCGCTCGATCACATCGATCGGCGTGGCGGTGCGGAAGTAGTCCATGAACTGCGGTTGGCCCACGAACGCCCGATAGACGTCACTGCTCGCTGCAGCCACCTGGTCCATCACCGGCCGCCAGTCGTCTTCGCGTGGTTCGGCCGCACGCGGGCGCAGGCTGGCGCGCAGCACCGCGCCGGTGGACTGTTCCAGCGAACGCAATGCCAGCGCGCGGATGCCGTACTTGCGGTGGATCACCTCGCCCTGCTCGGTCACCCGCAGGCGGCCATCGATGCTGCCACGCGGCGAGGCATCCACCGCGTGGGTGGTCTTGCCACCGCCGCGGCTGATCGAGCCGCCACGGCCATGGAAGAAGGTCAGGCCGATGGAGTGTTCGGCGGCCACCTCCAGCAGTTCCACCTGGGCACGCTGCAGGCCCCAGCGCGATGCCGCGATGCCGCCGTCCTTGCTGCTGTCCGAATAGCCCAGCATCACCATCTGCACATCGCCCCGCGCGCGCAGGTGTGCGCGGTACACCGGGTCGGCCAGCAGGTCGCGCAGGGTAGCGGTGCCGCGCTTCAGATCGTCCACGGTTTCAAACAGCGGGGCGATATCCAGGGGCACCGCGCCTTCGCCATCGACCAGGCCGCCGCGCCGCGCCAGTGCCAGCACCGCCAGCACGTCACTGCGGTCATGCGCCATGGAAATGATGTAGCTGCCCAGCGCATCACCGCCATGCCGCGTGCGGGCATCGGCCAGGGCCGCGAACACCGCGTCCAGGCGCGCATTGCCTTCGTCGTTGCCGGCCGGCAGCGGTGCCTCACCGCTGGCGTGCGGGCCCAGCAGCCGCGCCCGGCCCAGCGCATCCAGCGCCTGCCATGCATCCTCGCCGCCCAGCACCGAGGCCAGCGCGCGCGCATGCACGCTCGATTCCTGGCGCACATCCAGGCGCGCCAGATGGAAGCCGAAGGTCTTCACCCGCCACAGCAGTCGCTGCACGGCAAAGCCACCGGCGTGCTCACCGCGGTTGGCGCGCAGGCTGTCCAGGATCAGCTGCAGATCCTCGATCAGTTCATCGGGGCCAGCGTAGGCGCCTTGGCCATCATCCAGCGTGGCCTGCAGGCGCGCACGCATGCGGTCGTTGAGCAGGCGGTATGGCATGTCGGCATGGCGCGGCCGCGACTGCACCTGCGGCAACTGCTGCTGGTACTGCGCCACGCGCGCCTGCAGTGCCTCGCTCACCCCCACCCGCTCAGTGGACTGGCTGAGCAGGCTGGCCAGCTGCAGCAGTTCCTTCTGGTAACGCCCCAGCACCGCCTGGCGCTGCGCATCCAGCGTGTTGCGGATGGTGCCGGCATCGACATTGGGATTGCCGTCCATGTCGCCGCCCACCCAGGTGCCGAAGCGCAGCAGGCGCGGCAGCGGCAGTTCCTGGCCATAGGTATCGCGCAGCGCCTGCTGCAGCGATTCGTACAACACCGGAATCACCCGGTACAGCACCTGCACCAGGTAGAAACCCACGTGTTCGCGTTCGTCATCCACCGTGGGCCGTACCGGCGATGAGTCGGTGGTCTGCCACGACGCGGTCAGCGCCATGCGGAAGCGCGCGGCATCGGCTGCCGCTTCACCGGGCGTGCGCTGGCCATCCAGGTTGTCTACCAGGCTGGCCACCATCAACTGTTCTTTTTCCAGCAGCGCGCGGCGCACCGCTTCGGTCGGATGGGCAGTGAACACCGGCTCGATGTCGATGCGCGGCAACCACTGCGCCAGCTCGTCCAGGCTCACGCCCTGCGCTTTCAGGTGCTGCAGTGCGTCCTGCAGCCCGTCGGGCTGCGGCGCGGCGGTACCGGCACGCTGGTAGTCGCGGCGGCGGCGGATGCGATGCACGCGCTCGGCGATGTTCACCACCTGGAAGTAGGTACTGAACGCACGCACCATGGTTTCGGCCTGCTGCGGCGTACGCCCGGCCAGGCCCTGCGCCAGTTCGGCCAGCGGCGCCTGGTTTTCACGGCGGGCAATGGCGCGGGTGCGCACATCCTCCACGTCGTCCAGGAAGGCGGTCGATACCTGTTCCACCAACAGGTCGCCAACCAGTGCACCCAACTGGCGCACATCATCGCGAAGGGGAAGATCGGGAGAAGCGAATTCGATGCTGCTGCGGTACTCGTTCATCGGCGACGCACGAACCTCGGGGCATGATCCGTCGCCAAGCCTAACCCAGTTCACCGCCGTTGCTGCGGCGCGAAAATGGTTTCATCTGCACGTATCGTCCGGCTACGGATACACCCATCGCGGAAATACCGACGGGGTAGAGTCGACCGTTGGTCGACTATCGCGCGCAGCCCGGGATTTCGGCAGTCGACCAACGGTCGACTCTACCCCCGGCGGCCCCCATTGCAGGGGCCGCCATCACACACGCCTCAGCGCTTCTTCTTCGCCTTGCCCTGCGGCACCGGGCCCAGGGTCTGTTCCAGCCAGCGCTCGCTTTCGGCCAGCATGGTCATGATCGATTCGCGTGCGCGGTAGGCATGCGATTCGTTGGGCAGCATCACCAGCCGCGCCGTGCCGCCCAGGCCCTTCACCGCCGCGAACATGCGCTCGCTCTGGATCGGGAACGTGCCGGAGTTGTTGTCGTCCACGCCGTGGATGAACAGGATCGGATCCTTGATGTCACCGGCGTAATTGAACGGCGACATCTGCTGGTAGACCGGCTGCGCCTGCCAGTAGTTGCGTTCCTCGGCCTGGAAACCAAACGGGGTGAGCGTGCGGTTGTACGCGCCGCTGCGGGCGATACCCGCTTTGAACAGGCGCGTGTGGGCCAGCAGGTTGGCGGTCATGAACGCACCGTAGGAATGGCCACCGATGGCGATGTGGTCACGATCGGTCACGCCACGGCGCACCACTTCGTCCACGGCGGCCTGCGCGTTGGCCACCAGCTGTTCGATGTAGGTGTCGTTGGGTTCCTTGTCGCCCTCGCCGATGATCGGCATGGTCGGGCTGGCCAGCACCACGTAGCCCTTGGCCAGGAATGCCTGCGGCCCCCAGTAGCTGACCGCGTTGAAGCGGTACGGCGAATCGGTCACCTGGCTGGCGGCGGCGGCACTCTTGAACTCACCCGGGTAGGCCCACATCAGCAGCGGGCGCGGGCCATCGCGCTTGGGGTCGTAGCCCGGCGGCAGCAGCAGCGTGGCGGTCAGGTCCACGCCGTCGGCACGCTTGTAGCGGATCTGCTCCTTCTGCACGCCCTTCAACTGCGGCAACGGATGAGCGAAGTGGGTCAGCGCGCGCGGCGCGGCACTGGCATCGGCCAGCGACTGCACCTGGTAGTTGGCCGGCTCGTCCGGGCTCTCGCGGGTCAGCAGCAGCGAGGTGCCTTCCTGGTCCAGCAGCGCAACCGGCAGCGAATAGGCCGGTGCCTGTGAATGGAACAGACGGGTGGCCTTGCGGCTTTCGATGTCGAAGCGGTCCACGAACGGACGGTCGCCTTCCGGCGAGGCGCCCTGCCCGTACAGGAAGATGCTGCGGCCATCGGCGGTGGTCTGCAGGCGGGCGCGACCATTCACATCGCGCACCACACCGGCGCGGCCCGGATCGTTGTAGCGGTCCTGCGCATCGCGGTCCCACAGCAGCTGCGGCGCCTGCGCGGCGTCGTCCGGGGCGATGCGCCAGGTCTTGCTGTTGCGGGTCTTCCACCACGACTCATTGAGCAGGGCCAGATCGCCGCGGCCCCAGGTGATGCCGGCGAAACGGCTGCCCAGCTGGGCCAGGGTCACCGGCGGCTTCTCGAACGGCGCGGCCTGCATGAACACCGCATCGCGCACCTTGGCGTCGCGGTTCGGATCGCCGCCATCCTGCGCCTCGGCCCAGACCAGCGTCGCGTCGGCGTCAGCGCGCCAGCTGATGTCACGCACGCCGGTCACTTCGGCATCGTTGCCGGTCGGCAACCCTTCCACCAGCGGCCGCACGGCCACGGTATGGGCCAACTGGCCGTTGCGGTCCAGCACTTCAATGCGGCGCGGGAAGCTGCCCACCGGCACCACGTAGGAGTACGGGCGCTGCACGCGCTGGCTGAGCAGGTAGTTGCCGTCGGGCGATACGCTGAAGTCCAGGTAGATGCCTGCCGCACCCAAGGTGCGCGTCTGGCCATCCAGGCCGACCTGCATCGGCTGGGCCGTGGCGTAGTAATCGAACAGGCGCGCGTCGGCCTCGTTCTTCAGCAGGTCCTGATAGGTGCGGATGGACACCACGCCGCTGCTCTTGCCGGTCTGCTGCACGGCCGGGCCGGTGGGCACGCCATCGGCCGGCGGCGGATCGCCGGCACCTGCCACGCGGCTCATGACGATCAGCCCACGGCTGTCCGGCAGCCACTGGTAGCCGTCGCCGAACACCGTGTTCAAGCCCGTCTGCAGGCGGCGGGCGCTGGCCGCGGCCACGTCCACCAGCCACAGCTCGTTGGCACCGCTGGCCGCGTCCACCTGGTTGAAGGCCAGCCACTTCTGGTCCGGCGACCAGGCCAGGCCGGCCACCGACAACTGCGGCGGCAGGCCGCTGATCTGCCGTTCGCTGCCGTCGGCCACGTTCATCAGCCACAGTTTCTGGCCGAAGCTGAAACGGCTGTCGGAGAAGGTGCGCGGGTTGATGCGCACGCCGGCCAGCTTCAACTCCGGCTGCGCCACCACCTGGATCGACGGCAGCGGCGGCATCTGCATCAGCGCGGCCACGTCGCGGCGCGGCGACAGGTACAGCGTGGGAGCACGCGGCGCGTCCACCACCGCCTGCAGCGCGGCCGACGGCAGCTCATAGCCGGCAGCGCCCTGGGCGGCGGCCGCCGGTGCCGTGCCGGCCGACCAGGCCAGCGGTGCCACGGCCAGCAGGGCCATCGACAGAACCAGACCGGTCCAGCGCCGGGGGCGGCGCGCGTGCTTGCTCATCATTGTTCCTGTTCCAGTGCGTGAAGACCCCGACCTTAACAGGCAGCGCCACGGCCCCCATCTGCCGATGGTTGGGGGCCGCGATATACTGGGCGTTCTCCCCTGCCGAGGGGCGCTGCGACCGGAACCCATGAGGCCCGGCCAGGCTCGGTAAGGTGGCTTTGTAACAACGGCGCCCGGCTAGATACGAGCATCTGCTCGTCCACAACCGGAGCTACTGCATGAACGCTGTTGCCAAGTCCTTCTCCACCGAAGGCGACTACAAGATCCGCGACATCACCCTGGCCGACTGGGGCCGCAAGGAACTGGACATCGCCGAGCATGAAATGCCGGGCCTGATGTCGATCCGCCGCAAGCACGCCACCAGCCTGCCGCTGAAGGGCGTGCGCGTGACCGGTTCGCTGCACATGACCATCCAGACCGCAGTGCTGATCGAAACCCTGAAGGACATCGGCGCCGATGTGCGCTGGGCCTCGTGCAACATCTTCTCCACCCAGGATCACGCCGCCGCGGCCATCGCCGCCACCGGCACCCCGGTGTTCGCCTGGAAGGGCGAAACCCTGGAAGAGTACTGGGACTGCACCCTGGACGCGCTGACCTTCACCCTGGCCGATGGCACCCTGACCGGCCCGGAGCTGGTGGTGGACGACGGCGGTGACGTGACCCTGCTGATCCACAAGGGCTACGAGCTGGAAAACGGCAGCGACTGGGTCAACACCGCTTCGTCCTCGCACGAAGAACAGGTCATCAAGAACCTGCTCAAGCGCGTTGCCAGCGAGCGCCCGGGTTACTGGGGCCGCGTGGTGAAGGACTGGAAGGGCGTCTCCGAAGAGACCACCACCGGCGTGCACCGCCTGTACCAGCTGGCCCAGGCCGGCACTCTGCTGATCCCGGCGATCAACGTCAACGACTCGGTCACCAAGAGCAAGTTCGACAACCTGTACGGCTGCCGTGAATCGCTGGCCGACGGCCTGAAGCGCGCGATGGACGTGATGCTGGCCGGCAAGGTGGCCGTGGTCTGCGGCTACGGTGACGTAGGCAAGGGCTGCGCCGCCTCGCTGCGTGCCTACGGCGCGCGCGTGATCGTCACCGAGATCGACCCGATCTGCGCCCTGCAGGCGGCGATGGAAGGCTACGAAGTCAACACCATCGAATCGACCCTGGGCCGTGCCGACCTGTACGTCACCACCACCGGCAACAAGGACATCATCCGCATCGAGCACCTGAGCGCGATGAAGGACCAGGCCATCGTCTGCAACATCGGCCACTTCGACAACGAGATCCAGGTCGATGCGCTGGTGGCGTTCCCGGGCGTGAAGCACGTGAACATCAAGCCGCAGGTGGACAAGTACATCTTCCCCAACGGTAACGCGATCTTCCTGCTGGCCGAAGGCCGCCTGGTGAACCTGGGCTGCGCCACCGGCCACCCGAGCTTCGTCATGTCCAACTCGTTCGCCAACCAGACCCTGGCCCAGATCGACCTGTGGGCCAACAAGGACAGCTACGAGAAGAAGGTCTACCTGCTGCCCAAGCACCTGGACGAAGAAGTGGCCCGCCTGCACCTGGAAAAGATCGGTGTGAAGCTGACCACCCTGACCCAGGAACAGGCCGATTACATCGGCGTGCCGGTGCAGGGCCCGTTCAAGCCGGACCACTACCGCTACTGATCGTGCCGGGGTCGGATCCCTTTCCGCAGGAAAGGGCTCTGCCCCCCAACGACGCACACAGAACGGGCGCCTTCGGGCGCCCGTTCTGCGTTCCGCGCGCCCTGTCACAGAGCCCTACCAAGTCGCTTGCTACGCTTTCCCCCCCCTGCGGCCCCCGCCGCAGGTGTTCCAGTGCCCAGCCCGCCTCGTGCGGCCGCCACGGCGCCCCCCGTTCCATGGTTCGCCCCATGCCTGCCGCCCGCAGGCCATGCGCCAGGACGCAGACATCAAAGGATCGACATGCAGCGCAGCAGTGAACGTATGACCCGGGCCCTGAAGCCCCTGATGACCCTGTGCTGGGTGGCCCTGCTGGCCGCCTGCACCCCGCCGTCCGGCGACGCCCAGGCCACCGCCCCGGCGGCAGCCAGCGAAGCGGCCAGCGCCGACGGCAAGACCGCCACCGCCCCGGCCGCCGCCCCCGCAGGCAGTGCCGCCTGCGCCGATGGCGCATCGCCGGCGCAGACTCTGGTCTGCAAGGATCCGGCCCTGACCGGCCTGGACGCGGACCTGGGCAAGGCCCTGGCCGCCGCACAGGCCACCCTGGACAGTGCGGGCCAGGCCAGGCTGCAGGCCGAGCAGCAGCGCTGGATCCAGCACACGCGCGACCTGTGCGGCGACGCACAGTGCCTGCAGCAGGTGTTCGCCGACCGCATCCAGGTGCTGACCGCCACCCGTGACGGCCTGGTCGACCAGGATGCCTGCGAAACGCCCGACGGCCAGAAGCAGTGCGTGGACACGCTGGTCCTGCGCGACCCCAACAGCCAGCTGGCAGCCTTCAACACGCTGCTGGGCGAGAACGGCCAGGAAGGCCGCCTGCTGGGCTGCAGCGCCGCCACCAACATGGGCGGTGGCCCCAACGCCCTGCTGGCAGCCAACTGCACCCAGGAAACCACCGCCGGCAAGCGCAACGTGCAGCTGTGCAGCAACCAGATGGTCGGCCAGTTCGCGCTGGAGCCGGCACCGGCCGCCTACGGCACCCAGGCCACCCGCCAGCTGCTGGGCTTCACCCAGCAGCACTGCGCCGGCTGATATGCGCCGGGCGCGCCCGGCTCTTTTCCCTCTTTGAAGGACCATGACCATGGCAACGGATTCCACGCTTACCCGCGAACAGCTGTCCACGCTGTTCCTCAACACCGAACTGGGCGGCAACACCCGCCACCTGGACCATTTCGCATACGCGCAGAAGGGCGCCAGCACCTACTCGTTCGGGCTGGTGCAGTTCGACGTCGGCGGCAACCCGCAGGCCCGACGCTTCCTGCGCGACAACGGCTTCACCGCCGGTGACATCGAACTGCTGTCGCAGCAGGGCGGGCTGAGCACCCAGCAGCTGGCGGCGCTCGACGCCAAGCTGCAGGCCATTCCGCAGGCGAAGATGGACGAGCTCACCAACGCCAAGCTGGACAGCGCCATCGAGCGCGTCGACGATGCCATCGCCAAGGTGCGTGCCACCAACCCGGCCGCCGCCGATGCCATCGCGGCGAACCCGGAGCTGCAGCTGGCGATGGCTGACTACGACAACCAGTTCGGCAGCATGGGCCCGCAGTTCATCAACTATCTGGCCGGCAACGCGGAAAAGCTGCAGGGCGGCACCATCCAGGCCGGCAATCCGCCGACCCGCGGCGACGTGCAGAACTTCGTCGATGCCACCAAGTACGGCATCCAGGCGCCGGGCGCCGTGGCCAGCCGCGATGAGCGCTTCGACCGGGCCATGACCCAGATCGGCATCACCCCCACCCATGCCCCCTCGCACGGTTCGCCCGGCACGCCTGCGGGCAACGGCGTGCTGGTCAACGGCAGCAAGGGCGATGAGGTGCAGGCCATGCAGCAGAAGCTGTCCGACCTGGGCTACCTGGGCAAGGACGGCAAGCCGCTGGTGGCCGATGGCGATTTCGGCCCCGGCACCCTGGAAGCGGTCAAGCAGTTCCAGCGCGACCACCAGCTGACGGTCGACGGCAAGGCCGGCGGTGGCACCCTGGGCGCGCTGGATGCAGCCACCCAGCAGCGCACGCAGGCGGCCGAACAGGAACGCGCCGCGGCCGAACCGACCATGGCCACCCCGGGCCACGCCGACAACCCGCGTTACCAGCAGGTCGTGGAAAAGCTGGAAGCGCTGGAAGAACAGCGCCGCCAGGGCGGCCTGTCGCCGCTGTTCAATGACCGCAACCAGCTCGAGAACGCTGCTGGCCAGGTGGCTTACGAGTCCAAGGTGGCCGGCATGAGCCAGGTAGACACCGTTCTCGCGCGGCCGGACAACCAGGGCGTGTTCGCGGTGCAGGGCCAGCTTGGCGATCCCGCCATGCACCGCACCTACGTCGACCTGTCACAGGCGGTGAACCAGAACCTGCAGGACAGCACGCGGCAGAGCCAGGCGCTGGACAACGACCTGTCGCAGCGGCAGACCCAGGAACAGATGCAGACCCAGCAGTCGATGTCGCGCTGATCCCGCGCATCGGGGTCGGATCCCTTTCCAGCGGAAAGGGCTCCGACCCCATGGCCTGGATCTACATGCGCTGCCGGTCATCGTGCAGCGCAGTCTGGCACCGTGCGGCGAAGTCGCGCCGCCAGGCCTCCAGGTCGAAGCCTTCGCGCTGCTGGAAGGAAACAGTCTCGCTGCTCAACGCGTAGCAGCGGTTCTGGCTCACGCGCAGTGCCGCCAGCGTATCTCCCGCATCCCAGCACTGATCGATGCACGCCTGCATCAGCGCATAGTCCGGGTTGGTCTTGGCACCACCGAAGGCGAACCCCATCTGCTGGGCCATCGCCAGCACAGGATCGCCGGCCGCATCGGCAGCCCGAAGCAGGCGCAGCACGCCGGGTTCGGGAATGCCGAATGCCCAGTTCGCCAGGATCGCCGCACGTGCCGCCGCCACGGCCGCCGCATGCTGGCCCAGGCGCATCTGCTGCCCTGCCAGCATGGCCCACGCGCGCGGCAGTTCCGCAAAGCGGCTGCAGGCAGCTTCCAGCAGCACGATTGCCTGGGCCGGTTCAGCGGCCTGTACATGCCGCTGCGCGCGCTCGATCAAGGGCAACGGCGATTCTGCATCCGGGACCGCGTGCGCATGCGGCGCCCCGCCCTCATCGTCGTCTTCCTCTGCGCCACCGGCATCCAGCCACTGCGCGAAGACATCCAGCGAGGAATGGCGGAAGACCATGCGCCCTTCGTCATGGAACATTTCGCAGACCACGGGCGGCTCAGCCTCGCGACCCAATGGCCAGTACAGACCGAACTGATCACCGTTGCCCAGCGCACCTTCGGCGATCGGCCAGAAGCCCTGCGGTGGGTAGGACCCCGCGCACGGCTCGCTATCCAGGGTCAGGCCATGAAGCAGGGGCGGTGCGCGCATGATGAACTTCCAGACGGTGTGCAGCGCGCATTATCGCAGGGGCCCGCCAGTAGCCTCGGTCAAGGCAGGCCCGCGGCTGCGCGCTACGATGCACGCATGACCCCCGCCATCAATCTGCTCAAGCGCGAGAAGATCGCCCACACCGTGCGCAGCTACGTGCACGATGCCCACGCCGCCTCCTATGGCAGCGAAGCCGTGGAAAAGCTCGGCCTGGACCCGGCGCAGGTGTTCAAGACCCTGCTGGCCAGCACCGACACCCACGAGCTGCTGGTGGCCATCGTGCCGGTGGCTGGCCAGCTGGACCTGAAGGCGCTGGCCGAAGCCGCCCACTGCCGGAAATGCGAGATGGCCGCTGCCGATGCCGCACAGCGCGCGACCGGCTATCTGGTCGGTGGCATCAGCCCGCTGGGCCAGAAGAAGCGCCTGCGTACCTTCCTCGACGCCAGTGCGGAATCCCTGCACACGCTGCATGTCAGTGCGGGTCGTCGCGGCCTGGAGGTGGAACTGGCACCGGCCGACCTGCTGCGGCTGACCGGCGGCCAGTTCGCGGCCATCGGCAAGGCCCGCTGATGCGCTGGCCCTGGTCTGCGGCGCCAGCCCCCCTGCTAGACGATGCCCAGGCCCAGGCGCTGCTGCAGGACCTGCTGTCAGGCGACGGCGGGCGCATTACCGACGCTGCACGCACGCTCGCCCGGCTGTTCGATGCGGCGCCGCTGGATGCGCTGGCGCCGCATGCGGCGTTGATCGAGCAGCGCACCGCGGGCATTGCGCTGGGCGGCATGCTGGTCAGCAACCAGGCGCATCTGAAGGCGGCACTGCAGCGGCTGCGCTACTGGCAGGCGGGCCGTGGCTGCCTGTGTGCGCTCAATCCCGGCTATCCATTCTTCGATCCCCGTCGGCTGATCGAACACGGGCAGATGCAGCTGCTGTCATTGAACCCGTCGGAGGATGGCTGGGGTGATTGCCATACCGTGGCCTGCGCGCACTGCGGCCAGCATTGGCAGGCCATCGACCGCGAGTATCACTACCCTTGGTGGGAGTGGAAAACCATTGAACGGTGAAGCAGCCACGCATGGCGTGGCTCTACTGCATCCACGCATGGCGTGGCTCTACTGGCCTGCCCTTACGGCCGCCAATTGGCGTTGTTGTCCCAGAATTCCACCGAACGCTGGTACGCCTCGCGATCCAGCGGTACGCCGGAACCGCCTTCCTCCACGCCCAGCGCATTGCGCATCATGGTGATCGGTGCCATCGGTACTTCCTCTGGCTCGGCGGTGTATATGCAGCCGACGATGCCCCAGTCGGCCTCGATCGGCGAGCCTTCCTTCGCCAGCTGCTCGGCGCTGTACAGGATCACCACCAGGTAGTTCGCGCGCGGCGATTGCACGCCTTCGAACCAGCGCACCAGGACCGGCAGCTCCTCGCGGTTGCGCGCTTCATAGCCACTGCGCAGCAGGTGCCGGTTGGCCTCGGTGACCGGCACGGTCAGGCAGCGCGTGCTGGTCCAGTTCTCGTAGACGAACAGCTTGCAGAACGGCGCGTAGCCATCCAGCACCTTGAACGGCGCGTGCGCGTTCAAGTGCGCCTGGAACTGCTCGGCGCTGACGTCCTGGATGGTGTTGCCGCGCGGCACGCGCGGAAACAGGCGGGGACGGGCGAATTCGGTGAGGACGATGGACATGGTGTGCTGCGGTTGGAGTATCTGCCGCACAGCGTAACCGCCGCGGCCCTGCATAGGGGCGGCGAAGCAGAGGTCACTGGCGCCAGCAACGCCCTTGCCGCACCCTGCCGGTAACCTCCTGCAAGGATCGCCGGCTCATGGAAGCAGCACGCGCATTGCGCCCCTCCCGTCGTCGCCGCTGGACGCGCCTGGCCTTGGTGTTGGCCGCCGGTCTGGCGACGCTTCCCTTGCTGTTCGCCGCCGCGTTGTTCTGGCCACTGCAGGCACCGCCGAAGCCAGAAGCCGGAAACAGCCGGGTGATCGTGAATGTGCGGGTGCTGGATGTGGTGAAGGGACAGGCCAGCGAGGCCACCACGGTGACTGTACGCGAAGGACGCATCGCCGCCATTGGCGATGCCACCCCCGATCCCGCGCTACCGGTGCTTGATGCCGGCGGCCGTTGGCTGTCGCCGGGCTTCTGGGACATGCACACCCACGCCTTGCAGCTGTCACCCCAGCTTCAATTCCCACTGATGGTGGCCAACGGCATCACCGGCACACGCGATATGATGGATTGCCCGCAGCGCACTGATCCGTTGATCGCCTGCGTGGCCGACAAGCGCCGCTGGACCACCCAGGCCATTGCAGGGCAGCAGGTCGCGCCCCGCTTCGTGCAGGTGGCCAGTTTCTACTTCGAAGACCCTGCGATGCGGGCCGATGAAGCGGTGCGCCGCGCACGCGAATACGATCTACGCGGTATTGATGCACTGAAGGTCTACAACCGGTTGCGCGCGGATACCTACCAACAGCTGGCCATCGAGGCTAAGCGCCTGCAGCGTCCGCTGGTCGGCCACCTGCCCAAGGAAGTTTCGCTGCAGGATGCGCTGCAGGCCGGCCAGCGAAGCTTCGAGCATGCCCACGTGTTTGCCCGTCACTGCTTCGACAATGCCACGCAATGGCGCCACGGTGCGCTTGATGATGAGGATCCAACGCTGCTGGCCGAGCACATCGTTGCGGGTCATCAGCCCGCAGTCTGCGAGGAGGCGTTCGCACTGATGCACGCGCGTGGTGCCGTATTCGTGCCCACCCATGTCACCCGCGAGGAAGATGCGCGCGCCCGCGATCCGGATTTCATCAACGACCCGCGCTTGGCCTATCTGGATCCATTGTCGCGCTGGGCATGGCGCGATGATCTTCAGGCTACCGTCTCACGTTATCCAGGCCCCCGCGGCGATGCCGCGCTGCAGGCGTACTTCCGCCATGGCCTTGCGTTGACCGGTGCCGCCCATCGCGCTGGCGTGCAGGTACTGGTCGGTACCGACACGGGCCTGGGCGGCTTTCGCTACCACGATGAACTGCAGTGGCTGCAGCAGGCCGGCCTGGGACAGGCTGACGTGCTGCGCGCCGCCACACTGCAGGCTGCGCGTCACCTGGAACTGCAGTCCGTGCACGGCAGCGTAGAGGTAGGCAAATCAGCCGACCTGGTGCTGCTCGACGGCAACCCCCTGCAGGACATCCGTAATACCCGCCGCATCCACGCGGTGCTGCTCGCAGGCCACCTTTATGACCGTCCGCGCTTGGATGCGCTGCTGGACCATGCGCGCGCGCAGGCACGCTCACCGGCAGTGATGGCGCGGCTGCTGTGGGGATTTCTCAGCAGCCCGGTCAGTGCCGAGCTGTGAGTGCTTGCTGGAGCTGCCGCCATCCAGGCGCCACGCCCACCCGCGCCAGTTCACATCCATCTTGATGAAGCGATATACTCAACCGCACCCGCCGCCGCCGCCCGTGCCATGACCGCCATCAGCTTCGAGTTCTACCCGCCCAAGACCGATGAGCAGCGCGGCCAGCTGGACCGCGCCGCGGCCAAGCTGAAGACCTACGCGCCCGAATACGTGTCCTGCACCTTCGGCGCCGGGGGCTCCACGCTCAGCTACACCTCCGAAACGGTGCGCCATCTCAACCAGCACCACGGCTTCGAAGCGGCGCCGCACCTGTCCTGCGTGGGCGGCACCCGCCAGGAGATCCGCGAACTGCTGAAGCTGTACCGCGCCATCGGCTGCCGGCGCCTGGTCGCGCTGCGCGGCGACCTGCCGTCGGGCATGGGCTTCCCCGGCGACATGCGCTACGCCGCTGAACTGATCGCCTTCATCCGCGCCGAGCACGGCGATGCCTTCCGCATCGAGGTGGGTGCCTACCCGGAAACCCACCCGCAGGCGTCGGACGCATTGGCGGACCTGAAGCACTTCAAGGCCAAGATCGATGCCGGTGCCGATGCCGCCATCACCCAGTACTTCTTCAATGCCGATGCGTATTTCCACTTCGTGGACGCCGTGCGCAAGCTGGGCGTCACCGTGCCGATCGTGCCGGGCATCATGCCCATCGCCAACTTCAGCCAGCTTCGCCGGTTTTCCGAACAATGCGGCGCCGAAATCCCGCGCTGGATCGGGCGGAAGATGCAGGCCTACGGCGACGATGCGGAATCGGTGCGGGCGTTCGGTGCCGAAGTGGTGGCGGGGTTGTGCCAGCGCCTGGTGGACGGCGGTGCACCGGGGCTGCACTTCTACACCCTGAACCTGGCCAAGCCGACGGTGTCGGTGCTGAAGCTGTTGCAGGGCTGATTACGCACAACTGTGTCGGCTTCGGCGTTACGCTGGGCCCATGAACCTCGCCATTCCCGCCGTGCTGGCTGCAGTGCTGGCCAGTCTGCCGGTGCTGGCCCACGCCCAGGCCTCGCGCTTGAACCGCTGCACTGATGCGCAGGGCCAGAGCGTGTACACCGACCGCCCCTGCGACAGCCTGGGGGCACGGTCGCGGCAACCCCCGCCCACGCCCGCCGGTGCCATCGCACAGCGCGACACGCTGGGGGCACAGTGCCCGCGCCGGCTGAGCGAACTGGTGCAGGCGGTGCAGACCGCCGTGGCAACCGGCGATGTGAACCGGCTGTCGACGCTGTACCTGTGGGGCGCGGTGTCCGATGCCGGGGCGCAGCGCATCCTGGGGCAGCTGGAATCGGTGGTGCGACGGCCGCTGGTGGATGTGGTGCCGGTGTACCCGCGGGAGGTGGTGGATGCGGGTCAGAGCCCTGCTGCGCAGGGATCCGACCCTGAGAGCGCTGAGGCGCCTGCGCGGCGCCATCCGGTGGGCCTGCGGCTGGAACAGACGCTGCCGGGCAGCGCCACGCGCGCGGCCACGGTGGTGGGCCTGCGGCGGCAGTACGGGTGTTTCTGGATCACGCTGTGAGGACGGGGTCGGATCCGCGCGCAGCGCGGCTCTGCCCCCTTCCCGCACCCCATTCCCGCACCCCGCGGGGTCAGAGCCCTTTCCCCTGGAAAGGGATCTGACCCCGCCACGTCACACCGGCCACAGGCCGCGGATGGCGGCGATGCCCTGCGCGCCATGGCGGCGGGCGTCGGCCACATGCTGCGGGCCCATGCCCCCCAGTGCGTAGATCGGCAGCGACACCTGCGCGCGCAGCGCGGCGAAGCCCTCCCAGCCCAGCGGGGTCGCGCCAGGATGGCTGGCGGTCGCCTGCACCGGGCCCAGCACCGCGAAATCGCAGCCCATGCGCTGCGCGGCCTGCAGCTGCGCCAGGTCATGGCAGGATGCGGCCACCAGCTGCCCCACGGGCAAGGGGCGTTCGGCCAGCGCCAGCAGCTGCTCGCTGCCCAGGTGCACGCCTACCCCCAGCGCACGCGCCAGTTCAATATCGCGGTTCAGCAACCACTGCGGCCCGCCCCGCCCGTGCGACCGCACGGCGCTTTCAATCAAGGCCTGCCGCTGCGGGTGCTGCGGCGGCAGGCGCAGCTGGATGCGCGCATGGCCGTGCGCCACCGCCTGCTGCAGCTGCTGCTGCCACTGCTGCGCCATCGCATCGTCTTCGGCCGGCGCTGGCGTGATCAGGTACTGGTCGGGCTGGCGCAGCGCGGCCACCACCGGCAGATCGGCCGGCGGCATGGAATAGCGGCCCAGTTTGTCCGGGGCCACCCAGGTGATGGCCTGGCCCTCGCGACCGCGCGGGCTGCCCTTCCAGCTGCGCACATGGCGCACCTCCAGGGTCAGGTGCTTGTCGGGGTACTGCTGCGGCACCTCCATCAGCCAGTCGCCGATGTCGGCCTCGATGCCCAGCTCTTCGCGCAGCTCGCGTACCAGGGCCTGTTCGGACGTCTCGCCCGGTTCGCGCTTGCCGCCGGGAAATTCCCACAGCCCGGCCATGTCGCTGTTCTCGGTGCGGCGGTTCAGCAGCAGGCGGCCGCGGGCATCGGTGATGACGGCGGCCACCACATGAATGGATCGTTTCGGGGATGGCATGGGGGCAGGATGCCGAATCGGCAGGGCTTCGCGCAATGCCGGCGGCCGGCAGCCAGCGGGACGTCGCCGCGGCCACAACGGGAAAGCCCCGCTTTCGCGGGGCTTCCTGGATCAGCTCAGCTGGCCGTGGCAGTGCTTGAACTTCTTGCCACTGCCGCAGGGGCACGGATCGTTGCGGCCGACCTTGGGCTCGTCGCGCTGGCGCTGCGCCACGCCCTGCTGTGCGGCCTGCACCTGGGCGGCTTCTTCGTCGGCACTGTAGCCACCGGCGTCCTGGTGCTGGAACTGCGACTGGCTCAGGCGCGCCTGCGCCTGCTGGCGCTCGGCCGCTTCCAGTGCCTGCACTTCCTCGTCGCTGCGGATACGCACGCGGGCCAGCAGGGTCACCACTTCGCGCTTCACGTTTTCCAGCATGTCCGAGAACAGCTCGAAGGCTTCCTTCTTGTACTCCTGCTTAGGCTGCTTCTGCGCGTAACCGCGCAGGTAGATGCCCTGGCGAAGGTAGTCCATGCGGGCCAGGTGTTCCTTCCAGCTCTGGTCCAGCACGGTCAGCATCACGTGCTTTTCCAGCGCACGCATGGTTTCTTCGCCCACGCCGGCTTCCTTCTCGGCGAAGTGCTGGTTCACGCGCTCCAGCACCTTGGCGGCGATGGCTTCGGCGTCCAGTTCTTCGTGCGACTTGACCATGTCGACCAGCGACATCTGCAGGCCGAAATCCGATTCCAGGGTGGCTTCCAGGCCGCGCAGGTCCCACTGTTCGTCGATCGAGTTCGGCGGCACGAAGCGCGCCACCACGTCGAAGATCACGTCGTCGCGGATGCCATCGACGTTGTCCTTCACCGACTCGGCGTCCAACAGTTCATCGCGCTGGGAGTAGATCACCTTGCGCTGGTCGTTGTTGACGTCGTCGAAGTCGAGCAGGTTCTTGCGGATATCGAAGTTGTGCGCTTCGACCTTGCGCTGCGCCTTTTCGATCTGGCGGCTGACCAGGCGGTCCTCGATGACGTCGTCTTCCTTCATGCCCATCATGCGCATGGCCTTCTGCACCCAGTCAGAGGCGAAGATGCGCATCAGGTTGTCTTCCAGCGACAGGTAGAAGCGGGACGAACCCGGGTCACCCTGGCGGCCGGAACGACCACGCAGCTGGTTGTCGATGCGGCGCGATTCATGGCGTTCGGTACCGACGATGTGCAGGCCGCCAGCGGCCTTCACTGCATCGTGGCGCTTCTGCCATTCGGTCTTGATCGCGGCCTTCTGCTCGTCGGTCGCGCCCTCGCCCAGCTCGTGGATTTCCGCTTCCAGCGAACCGCCCAGCACGATGTCGGTACCACGGCCGGCCATGTTGGTGGCGATGGTCACTGCGGCCGGACGACCGGCGTTGGCGACGATGGTCGCTTCGCGGTCATGCTGCTTGGCGTTCAGCACTTCGTGCTTCACGCCGGCCTTGCGCAGGTGCTCGGACAGCATTTCCGAGGTTTCGATCGAGGTGGTACCGACCAGCACCGGCTGGCCGCGCTTGGCGCACTCTTCGATGTCGGCCAGCACCGCATTGAACTTGCCCTTGCGGTTCAGGAACACCTGGTCCGGGCTGTCCTTGCGGATGGTCGGACGGTTGGTCGGGATCACCACCACTTCCAGGCCGTAGATGCTCTGGAATTCGAATGCTTCGGTATCGGCCGTACCGGTCATGCCGGACAGCTTCTTGTACATGCGGAACAGGTTCTGGAAGGTGATGCTGGCCAGCGTCTGGTTCTCGCGCTGCACCGGCACGCCTTCCTTCGCTTCCACGGCCTGGTGCAGGCCGTCGGACCAGCGGCGACCGGACAGGGTACGGCCGGTGAACTCGTCAACGATGACCACTTCGCCGTCGCGCACGATGTAGTCGACGTCACGCTGGTAGATGGCGTGCGCGCGCAGCGCGGCGTTGAGGTGGTGGACCACGGTCAGGTTCTGCGCCGCGTACAGACCTTCGGTCTGGCCGTCGAGGATGCCGGCGTCGACCAGCAGCTGCTCGGCGTGCTCCATGCCCGCTTCGGACAGGTGCACCTGCTTGCCCTTTTCATCGACCCAGAAGTCGCCTTCGCCGTCTTCGACTTCCTGCTTGACCAGGTTCGGCACGATGCGGTTCACCCGGATGTACAGCTCCGGGGAATCGTCGGCCGGGCCGGAGATGATCAGCGGGGTACGCGCTTCGTCGATCAGGATGGAGTCGACTTCGTCGACGATGGCGTAGTGCAGGCCGCGCTGGTAGCGGTCGGCCTTGGACAGCGCCATGTTGTCGCGCAGGTAGTCGAAACCGAATTCGTTGTTGGTGCCGTAGGTGATGTCGGCGGCGTAGGCTTCGCGCTTGTCGCTGTGCGGCATGCCCGGGTACACCACGCCCACGCTCAGGCCCAGCCAGTTGTACAGCTTGCCCATCTGCGCGGCGTCGCGGCGGGCCAGGTAGTCGTTCACGGTGACCACGTGCACGCCCTTGCCTTCCAGCGCGTTCAGGTACACCGGCAGGGTCGCCACCAGGGTCTTGCCTTCACCGGTGCGCATTTCTGCGATCTTGCCCAGGTGAAGCACCATGCCGCCGATCAGCTGCACGTCGTAGTGGCGCATGCCCAGTACGCGGCGGCCGGCTTCGCGGCAGACCGCGAAGGCTTCGGGCAGCACCTTGTCCAGGGCTTCACCACCGGCGATGCGCTGCTTGAACTCCGGCGTCTTGGCCTGCAGCTGCTCGTCGGAAAGCTTCTCGATCTCCGGCTCCAGCGCATTGATCTTGGCGACGATGCGGTTGAGCTGGCGCAGCTGTCGTTCGTTACGACTGCCAAATACGCGGGTAAGCAGGCTGTTGATCATTGAAGGAACCGGGTTGGATGGACACAGCGGCCCGGTCGTCCCCCTGGGGATCCGTCCGCCGCAAACGAAACAGGGCGCCTTGCGCCCTGTCGATGGCAACACCCATTGTAGCTTGGGACGGGCGGCAGGGGTTTCAACCCTTGCGCGATGGGGTCGGATCCCTTTCGCCACGGCGAAAGGGCTCTGACCCCCGCGTTGACCCCGGACGAGGGCTCAGCCGCGGCTGACGCGCCCCACCGGCGTATTGCCGCCGTCACCCAGGAACTTGCGCGGGTTGACCACGTTGCCGTTTTCCCAGACTTCGAAGTGCACGTGGGCACCGGTCGAGCGGCCGGTGGAACCGGCCTTGGCCACTTCCTGGCCGGCGCGCACCAGGTCGCCCACCTTCACCACCAGGCGCGAATTGTGCGCATAGCGGGTCACGTAGCCGTTGCCATGGTCCACGTCGACCACGTTGCCGTAGCCGCCCTTCACCCCGGAGAAGCTGACCACGCCATCGGCCACCGACATCACCGGGTCACCGACGCGGGCGTGGAAGTCCATGCCCTTGTGGGTGGCGGCACCGCGACCGAACGGGTCGGCACGGGTACCGAAATTGGACGTGATGTAGGTGTTGCGGATCGGCATGCGCGAGGGCACGGCGTTCTGCTGCAGCTGGTGGTCGAACATCAGCGAGTCCATCACCGACAACTGGCGGCCTGAAGCAGCGAAACGCTGCTCCAGCACCTGTAAGTCGGCGTTGACGTCCTTCACCGGGATGTCCGCGGTCGGGCCGCCGGCATCGCCGTCACCCAGGCCGGGGGTCTCGTTGAAGTCGAATTCGCCATCTTCCAGCTTGCCCATCTGGGTCAGCCGTTCGCCCAGCGCGTTCAGGCGCGTGGCCTGGGCCTGCAGCTCGCCCAGGCGTGCGGCCAGTGCGTTGACCTGGGTCTGCGCATCGCGCTGGACCTTGGCCAGCTCGGCCTCCTGGCGGTCGACCTTGGCCTGCAGGCGCGAGTCGTTCAGCGCGCTGGCGCCGAAGCCGCCGGCAAGGCCGATAATGCAGCCTACCCCGAGCACGCTGCCCAGCAGGGCGCGGGGGCGGTCCTCGAAGTAGAACCGCAGACGCGTGAGCGGCGATTTGGCCTGACGTTCACGCGTTTTGATTACGATCTTTTTGAATGCCATCAGTGAGTTTTCATGTCTGAGCCGAAATCCAGCGTTCGCCCTGCGTCCCAGCCGAAGCCGGCCCTGGATGCAGTGATGGCGGACAAAAGCGGGAACCCGCTGCGGCGTGCCTTGTGGCTCGACGCGCTGGACCGTCAGTTGCGCCCCCAACTGCCGCCCCCGCTGCGCAACCGTTGCCGGTTGGCCAATGTGGACGGCGAACACCTCGTTTTTCTCGTCGAATCCCCGGTCTGGCATGCCAAGTTGCGGCTTGCCGAAGCCCAGTTGCTCGACGCGGCCCGGTCCATCGGGCTGAAGGCCACCAAGGTGACCATCAAAACTGCGTCTCCCACTCCCTCGCGCTCCCCAGCGCACGACAACCGGAATGGCCCCCACGCAGTTTCAGCCGCCACGCACAAAGGGCTACGCGACGCCTTGGCAGCCTTGCAGGATGTCCCCGGTAAAGCGGGAAAAGGGTCCTGATGGCAGCGGAGCATCCGGCTCCGCTCCCCGTCGCGCGTGTCACCGCAGCGTGAAACATTTTCGGGGGCCGGGTCGCATCCTAGCGGCACCCCGTGGTCGAGTCGTTAGATTGGTGTTAAAACAACGTTAAATTCAGGCTTTCAATCGGCCATGTTCACAAAACCGTGACCCGGTGAGCGCATTCACGTCACGCCTTGCCGAGCGGACGATCTCGCCTGCAGAAACGACAACGCCGCCCTCAGGGGCGGCGTCTTTTCATTCAAATTCAATAACTTGAAAGGTCAGGCGTAGGCCGGCATGGCGTACACCACCGGATCTTCCACGCTGGGCGACTCGTAGGTCACCCACTCCCAGGCGGTGGCATCGGCCATCAGCGCCCGCACCAGCTTGTTGTTGAGCGCATGGCCGGACTTGAAGCCCTCGTAGGCCCCCAGCACCTGGCCACCGGCCAGATAGAGGTCGCCAATCGCGTCAAGAATCTTGTGGCGCACGAATTCGTCGGCGTAGCGCAGGCCGTCTTCGTTCAACACGCGGAACTCGTCCAGCACGATGGCGTTGTCCATCGAACCGCCCAGGCCCAGGTTGCGCTCGCGCATGTATTCCAGGTCGCGCATGAAACCAAAGGTGCGTGCGCGGGAAATTTCCTTGGTGTAGGCCTGCGTGGAGAACTCGATTTCCTGGCGCGACTGCTTGGCCGGAATCATCGGGTGGTCGAACTGGATGGTGAAGCCCAGCTTGTACCCCTCGTACGGGGTGAAGCGGGCCACCTTGTCACCCTCGGTCACTTCCACGGTCTTCAGCACGCGGATGAAGCGCTTGGGCGCGTTCTGTTCCACGATGCCGGCCGACTGCAGCAGGAACACGAACGGGCCGGAGGAACCGTCCATGATCGGCAGTTCCGGCGAGGACAGTTCGACAATGATGTTGTCCACCCCCAGGCCGGCCAGGGCCGACATCAGGTGTTCGACGGTCTGGATCTTGGCATCGTTGCAGGTCAGGCCGGTGCACAGGGTCACTTCGGTGACCAGTTCGGCCTTGGCGGGCACTTCCACCACCGGGTCCAGATCGACGCGACGGAACACGATGCCATGGTTGACCGGTGCCGGGCGCAGGGTCATGTAGACCTTGTCGCCGCTGTGCAGGCCAACGCCGGTGGCGCGGATCGTGTTCTTGAGAGTGCGTTGCTGGATCATGGGGGGCAGACCGGAAGTGACACACTAGATTAACACGCAGGGTCCCGTACCCCGGCTGAAACGTCTGTACAGACGCCGGTGGGACCGCGTGAAGCAAGGCGGCCGGGCCCATCCTGGCCCGGCGCCCGCATTTCAGGACATGGTGGCGCAACCCGGGGGGGACAAGCCCCGGGCTACCCCGCTCAGTCCGCCTGGCGGCGCAGGAACGCCGGGATGTCCAGGTAATCGTTCGGCAGTTCTGCCGCCGCCGGCGACGAAGCGCTCGGCGCCGACGGGGTCGACGCGGCCACGCTGTCGCTGCTGGCACGACGCAGGCCCAGGCCCATGCCACCCACCGCCTTGGACACGGCGTCGCCGCCGTTGTCGAAGTCGCCGAATTCCGGCTGGCCGGTGGTCGCGTTGCGCACCAGCTTGATCGGTGCACGCTCGCCCGGGCGCTGGCTCTTGCTGGCCGAAACGCGGTTCAGGCCGGTGGCGACCACGGTCACGCGCACTTCGTCCTGCATGTCCGGGTCGAGCACGGTGCCGACCACCACGGTGGCATCTTCGGAAGCGAAGCCATCGATGGTGCGGCCGATCTCGTCGAACTCGGCCATGGTGAAGTCGGCGCCGGCGGTGATGTTGACCAGGATGCCGTTGGCACCGGCCAGGTTCACATCGTCCAGCAGCGGGTTCTGGATCGCCGATTCGGCGGCGGCCTGGGCGCGGTCATCGCCACGGGCGGTGCCGGTACCCATCATCGCCAGGCCCATTTCGGACATGACGGTGCGCACGTCGGCGAAGTCGACGTTGATCAGGCCCGGGCGCACGATCAGGTCGGCGATGCCCTGCACGGCGCCCTGCAGCACGTCGTTGGCCGCGCGGAACGCCTGGATCATGGTGGCGTTGCGGCCCAGCACGGTGATCAGCTTTTCATTGGGAATGGTGATCAGCGAGTCGCAGTGCTGGCTCAGTTCCTCGATGCCCTTCAGCGCCACCTGCATGCGGCGACGGCCTTCGAACGGGAACGGCTTGGTGACCACGGCCACGGTCAGGATGCCCATTTCCTTGGCCAGCTGGGCCACCACCGGTGCTGCGCCGGTGCCGGTGCCACCGCCCATGCCGGCGGTGATGAACACCATGTCCGCGCCCTGCAGGGCGTCCATGATGCGCTCGCGGTCTTCCAGCGCGGCCTGGCGGCCCACTTCCGGATTCGCGCCTGCGCCCAGGCCCTTGGTGACGTTGGTACCCAGCTGCAGCTGCAGCTTGGCACCGCAATTCTTGATGGCCTGCGAGTCGGTGTTGGCGGTGATGAATTCCACGCCATCCACGGCCGAGTTGACCATGTGCGCCACGGCATTGCCGCCGCCGCCGCCCACGCCAACAACCTTGATCACCGCATTGGGTGCCATCTTTTCGATCAGTTCAAAATGCGCCATGTCCGTGTCCTCGTTGTATCCGCTTTCGGTGGCATGGGCGTTCAGGCCTCCTGCCTTTGCGCGTCATGTTGCCGTTGCGGCTGTGTGGGTTGTGTGTTGCCTTGAAGCAGTAGTGCGGGTGTTGCAGGTGTTGCGACCGGGCATGCCCGGGTGCTGCAGGTTGCGCGTCAGAACTCGCCGCGGAACCAGGTCTTCAATTTCTTGAACATGCTGCCGGCGCGGCCGGTGGGCAGCGACGGGCGACGCGGGTGTTCGTTCTGGCTGCCCATCAGCAGCAGGCCCACGCCGGTGGCATGCACCGGGTTGCCCACCACCTCGCCCAGCCCGGTCACGTGCTGCGGAATGCCCACGCGCACCGGCATCTGCAGCATTTCCTCGGCCAGTTCGACCACGCCTTCCATCTTCGATGCACCACCGGTCAGCACCAGGCCGGCACGCACCAGTTCCTCGAAGCCGGAGCGGCGCAGTTCCGCCTGCACCATCTCGAAGATTTCCTCGTAGCGGCCCTGCACTGCCTGCGCCAGCGAATGGCGCGGCATGCGGCGCGGCGGGCGGTCGCCCACCGACGGCACCTGGATGCTTTCCTCGGCGGTGGCCAGCTGGGCCAGCGCGCAGGCATAGCGCACCTTGATCTGCTCCGCTTCCGGGGTCGGCGTGCGCAGCATGTGCGCGATGTCGTTGGTCACGTGGTCGCCGGCGATCGGCAGCGATGCGGTGTGGCAGATCGCGCCCTGCACGAACACCGCGATATCGGTGGTGCCCGCGCCCATGTCCACCAGCACCACGCCCAGTTCCTTCTCGTCGGCGGTCAGCACGGCCACGCTGGAGGCCAGCGAGGACAGCACCAGGTCGTCCACCTGCAGGCCGCAGCGCTGCACGCACTTGCTGATGTTGGCCGCAGCCGACTGCGCGCACACCACCAGGTGCGCATGCACCTCCAGGCGCACGCCGGTCATGCCCACCGGGTTGCGGATGCCTTCCTGCGAATCGTCCAGCACGTACTCGCGCGGAATGGCGTGCAGGATCTTCTGGTCGGCGGGAATGGCCACGGCCTTGGCCGCGTCCAGCACGCGATCCAGGTCGCCCCAGGTCACTTCACCGTCGCGGATCGGCACGATGCCCGGCGAGTTCTTGCACTGCACGTGGTTGCCGGAAATGGAGGCGTAGACCGAACGGATCTCGCAGCCAGCCATCAGCTCGGCCTCTTCCACCGCGCGCTGGATCGACTGCACGGTCGATTCGATGTCCACGACCACGCCGCGCTTCAGGCCGCGCGATTCATGTGAGCCGATGCCGATCACTTCGATCGGGTTGCCCGGCGAATACTCGCCCACCAGCGCCACCACCTTGGAGGTGCCGATATCCAGGCCGACGATCAGCGATTTGTCACCCTTGCGATTCATGTCCTTTCCTGCGTCCTTCGTGCCGGGGTGGCCGGCGCGTCGGCCGGGGGCGGGGTGCCCCAGCTCAACGTGAAACCATTGGTATAGCGGAGGTCCGCCCGTTCAATCGGTGCGGCCTGGTTGGCCAGCTGCGGCAGCACGCGCACGAAGCGCTGCAGGCGCGAGCGGGCATCGTCGCGGCCCACCACCACTTCGGTGCCATTGCTCAGCAGCAGCGACCAGCTGCCGCGCGCGTCCATGCTCAACCGGCGCACATCCACGCCGGCCGGCGCGAACAGCGCGCGCGAATCGTTGTAGAGCTTCACCACTTCTTCGGTCTGGCTGTCAGGGCCGTCCAGCTCGGGCAGCTGCAGGTCGGCCAGCTTCTTCGGCGTGGGGAACAGCTTGCCCTGCTCGGACAGCAGGCGGTCGTTGCCCCAGCGGGCGAACGGCTTGTGCTCGACCAGGGTCACTTCCAGCACATCCGGCCACTGCTTGCGCACGCGCGCGCTTTCCACCCAGGGCAGCTTTTCCAGCGCGTCCTGCGCGTCCTGCAGCTTCACCGCGAAGAAGCCGGCGTGTGCATACGGCAGCAGCACCTGCTGCAGCTGCTCCGGCGGCACGCGCTTGAATTCACCGTGCACGCGCAGCTTCGCCAGCGGCCAGCGCTCGGCGCCAACCCAGCCATTGACCACGGCCACCACCGGCAGTGCAACCACCGACAGCGCCAACAGCCAGACGAAGATGCGCAGCACCGCGTTCATGCGTGCGATGCCTCCAGGGTCTGTTCCAGCACGCGCCACACCAGTTCCTCGAAACCGATGCCGGCCTGGCGCGCTGCCTTGGGCACCAGCGAATGGCTGGTCATGCCCGGGGCGGTGTTCACTTCCAGCAGGAAGAAGCGGCCGCTGGCGCGGTCACGCATCACGTCCACCCGGCCCCAGCCACGGCAGCCCGCCGCGCGGAAGGCGGCCAGCGCGATGCGGCCGATCTCTTCCTCGTCGGCGCCGTCCAGGCCCGGGCACAGGTACTGGGTGTCTTCAGCGATGTACTTGGCGTTGTAGTCGTACCACTGGCCCTTGGGCACGATGCGGATCGACGGCAGTGCCACGTCGCCCAGGATGGCCACGGTCAGTTCGTCGCCCAGCACCATCTGTTCCATCAGCAGCTGGCCGTCGTAGCGCGCGGCCAGGGCCACCGCTTCGTCCAGGCCGGCGTCGTCGGTCACCCGGCTGATGCCCACGCTGGAACCTTCGTTGGCCGGCTTGACCACCACCGGCAGGCCGAGTTCGGCCGCGTTGGCGTGCACGTTCTCGGCGGTCACCTTGCGGTACTGCGGGGTCGGCAGGCCCAGCGACAGCCACACCTGCTTGGTGCGGATCTTGTCCATGCTCAGCGCCGAGCCCAGCACGTTGGAGCCGGTGTACGGCACGCCGAAGGCGTCCATCAGGCCCTGCACGATGCCGTCCTCACCGCCACCGTTGTGGCCGTGCAGGATGTTGAACACACGGTCGATGCCGCCGGCGGCCAGCGCCTTGGCCAGCGCCGGAATGCCATCGACAGCGAACGCATCGACGCCGCGCGCCTGCAGCGCTTCCAGCACATTGCGGCCGGAATCGAGCGAGACCTCGCGTTCACTGGACGTGCCGCCCAGCAGCACGGCCACGCGGCCGAACACGGCCGGGTCGGTGCTGCGCAGCGGCGGGAAGGTCAGCGTGCTCACGCCTGGCCCTCCACCTTGAAGCCTTCCACCGCGATCTGGCTGGCGACGGCACCAATGTCGCCGGCGCCCATCATCAGCAGCAGGTCACCGTCCTGCAGCACGTCCGGCAGCACGCTGGCCAGCTCGGCGGCCTTGCCCACCACCACCGGTTCGCTGCGGCCGCGCGCACGGATGGCGCGGGCCAGCGCATGCGAATCGGCACCGGCAATCGGTTCCTCACCGGCCGGGTAGACCTCGCTCAGCACCAGCGCATCCACGCTGGACAGCACCGCCGCGAACTTGTCGAACTGGTCGCGGGTACGGCTGTAGCGGTGCGGCTGGAAGGCCACCACCAGGCGCTTGTCGGTCCATCCGCCGCGTGCCGCGGCGAACACCGCCTCCAGCTCGCTGGGGTGATGACCGTAGTCGTCGATGATGCGCACCTTGGCGCCGCTGGCGGTGGTCACTTCGCCCAGATCGTTGAAGCGACGGCCGACGCCGGCAAAGCTTTCCAGCGCACGCGCGATCGCGTCCGGCGCCACGCCCAGCTGCCAGCCCACCGCCGCAGCGGCCAGCGCGTTCAGCACGTTGTGCTTGCCCGGCAGGGCCAGCACCACTTCCTGACTGGTGCCCTGCGGCAGGCGCAGGGTGAAGCGCATGCGCGAACCTTCCTGCACCACGTTTTCCGCACGCACATCGGCCTGCGGGCTCATGCCGTAGCTCATCACGTGGCGCGGGGTCTTGGCGGCCAGCGCGGCCACTTCCGGGTCGTCGATGCACAGCACGGCCAGGCCATAGAACGGCAGGCGCTGCAGGAATTCGGCGAACGCGGCCTGCACGCGGGCAAAATCGTTGCCGTAGTTCTCCAGATGATCGGCATCGATGTTGGTGATGATCGACATCAGCGGGTTCAGGCGCAGGAAGCTGCCATCGCTTTCGTCGGCCTCGGCCACCAGCCACTGGCCACCGCCCAGCTTGGCGTTGGCACCGGCGGCCAGCAGCTGGCCACCGATCACGAACGTCGGGTCCAGGCCACCTTCGCTCAGCACCGCCGCCGTCAGGCTGGTGGTGGTGGTCTTGCCATGGGTGCCGGCCACGGCAATGCCGCGGCGGAAGCGCATCAGCTCGGCCAGCATCGCCGCGCGCGGCATGATCGGAATGCGCTGGCTGCGGGCTTCCATCAGCTCCGGGTTGTCTTCACGGATGGCGCTGGACACCACCACGCAGTCGGTACCCAGCACGTTGGCCGCCGAATGGCCGCGCATGATGCGCGCACCCAGCCCGGCCAGGCGGCGGGTGGCTGCATTGTCGGCGTTGTCCGAACCGGACACTTCGTAGCCCAGCGTCAGCATCACTTCGGCGATGCCGCTCATGCCGGTGCCGCCGATGCCGACGAAATGCACGCGCGGGAACGCGCGCACCAGATCGTTGGTGTCATGCAGGCGGCGGATCATGCGCGGCCTCGCGGGTGGCAGGCGCTATGGCAGGCCTTCTTCATACTGCTTCCTCAAGAATGATATCGGCGATGCGCTCGGCGGCATCGACCTTGGCCAGGGCACGCGCGGCTTGCGCCATCTGCATGCGGCGGGCGGGATTTTCGGACAGTTCGCGCAGCAGTGCGGCAATGCCGTCGGCCAGCGTTCCGTCCTGCTTCAGCAACACGGCCGCGTTGCGCTCCACCAGGTACTCCGCGTTGCGGGTCTGGTGGTCATCAACGGCGGCGGGGAATGGCACCAGCACACTGCCCACGCCCACCGCGCACAGTTCGGCCAGGGTGGACGCGCCGGAACGGCACACCACCAGGTCAGCCCAGGCGAAGGCATCGGCCATGTCGGCAATGAACGGGGTGATTTCAGCCTGCACGCCGGCCTTGGCATACGCCTCGACCGCTTCGGCATGCATCTTCTCGCCGCTCTGGTGGCGCACCTGCACCGGCATGTCGGCCCCCAGCGCGGCAATCGCCTGCGGCACGCCGGTGTTCAGCGCACGCGCGCCCTGGCTGCCACCGACCACCAGCACGCGCAGCGGACCGTGGCGGTCGGCGAAGCGCTGTTCCGGCGGTGCAATGGCGCCGATCTCCGCGCGCACCGGGTTACCGACGAACTCCTCGCCCTTGGCGAAGGTGCCGGGGAAGCCGGTCAGCAGGCGGCGCGCATAGCGCGACAGGATGCGGTTGGTCAGGCCCGGCGCACGGTTCTGTTCGTGCACGATCAGCGGCAGGCCATGCAGGCGCGTGGCCATGCCACCGGGACCGGAGGCGAAGCCACCGAAGGCAACCACCGCACGCGGCTGGCGCTTGCGGATGATCATGCCGGCCGCGCGCAGTGCGCGCATCAGCCGCCACGGTGCGGCCAGCAGGGCCAGCTTGCCCTTGCCGCGCAGCCCGGTGATGGCCAGCGTATCGATGTGGATGCCGTGCTGCGGCACCAGGCGGGTTTCCATCGCGCCGTCGGCGCCCATCCAGGTGACCGGCACGCCACGTTCGCGCAGCACGCGGGCCACGGCCAGGCCGGGGAAGATGTGGCCGCCGGTACCGCCGGCCAGGATCATCACCGGGCGGTTGTTGGCGGTGGTGGTCGGGACAGCGCTCATGACAGCCTCCCGAAGGTCGGTTCAATGCGCGACTGCAGGCGGCTGGTGCCACGCGCAGCCGCAACCGGCGCTGCCGCAGCCGCGGTGCTGGCCGCAGCGTTGGCCACCGAAGGCGACGCGGCCGGTGCAGCCGGGGCGGCCGGCGCGCTGGCCGGTGCCGCCGGCACGCTGTCGTCGGCCGCGCCGATGCGCACGGCCTGGCGGCGCTCGGCGCGCTTCAGTTCGTAGGACACGCGCAGCAGCAGGCCCATTGCCACGCAGGTCATCAGTACCGACGAACCGCCGGAAGAGATCAGTGGCAGGGTCAGGCCCTTGGTCGGCAGGATGCCCAGGTTCACGCCGATCGAGACGAAGGTCTGCATGCTGATCCACAGGCCGATGCCGAAGGCGATGTAGCCGGAGAAGTGGCGCTTCATTTCCACGCAGCGCATGCCCAGCCAGAAGGTACGGCCCACCAGCAGTGCATACAGGGCAATGATCACGCAGGTGCCCAGGAAGCCGAATTCCTCGGCGGTGACCGAGAAGATGAAGTCGGTATGCGCTTCGGGCAGGTAGTACAGCTTCTGCACCGAATTGCCCAGGCCCACGCCGGTCCACTCACCGCGGCCGACCGCCATCAGCGCGTTGGACAGCTGGTAGCCGTCGCCCTGCTGGTCGGCCCACGGGTCCAGGAAGGAGGTGATGCGGCGCATGCGGTACGGCTCGATGATGGCCAGCGCGCTCATGCCCACCAGGCCGATCACCACCGGCATCGACATGCGCGGCATGTTCACCCCGCCCAGCACCAGCATGCCGGCGGTGATCGCCAGCAGCAGGGTGGACGAACCGAAGTCGGGCTGCAGCAGCAGCAGCACCACCAGTGCACCGGCCACGCCCAGCGGCTTCAGCATGGCCGGCCAGGTCGCGTTCACTTCATCGCGGAAGCGCACCAGGTAGCTGGACAGCCAGACGATGTACAGCACCTTCACCGCTTCCACGGTCTGGAACTTGGAAATGCCCAGGTTGATCCAGCGGCGGGCGCCGTTCACGCTGCTGCCCAGGCCGGGAATGAACACCACCAGCAGCAGCGCGAAGCAGCCCAGCAGCAGCACCTGGTTGTACTGCTCGATCGACTTCAGCTCGGTGCGCGCGGCGATGACCGCCAGCACGATGCCCACCGCCAGGAAGATCAGGTGGCGATTGAGGTAGTAGAACGGGCTGCTCATCAGCGCGATCGAACTGGACGCCACCATCACCACGCCCACGCCAGTGAGCGCGATGATCGCGCCCAGCAGCCACTTGTCGTAGCTGCCTTCGATGGCCTCAAGGCGTGTTGCCTGGCGGGACAGGTCGTTCATGCTCAGCGCACCTTCAACGTGGCCAGGCCGATCAGCACCAGCACCACCGAGATGATCCAGAAGCGCACGATCACGCGCGGCTCGGGCCAGCCCTTCAGTTCGAAGTGGTGGTGGATGGGCGCCATGCGGAACACGCGCTTGCCGGTCAGCTTGAACGAGGCGACCTGGATCATCACCGACAGCGTTTCGATGACGAACACGCCGCCCATGATCACCAGCACCAGCTCCTGGCGGGTGATCACGGCGATCGTGCCCAGCACCGCGCCCAGCGACAGCGCGCCGATATCGCCCATGAAGACCATGGCCGGATAGGTGTTGAACCAGAGGAAGCCCAGGCCCGCGCCAGCAATGGCCGCGCAGATGATGACCAGCTCACCGGCGCCGGGAATCTGCGGAATCTGCAGGTAGTTGGCGAACACCACGTTGCCCGAGGCATAGGCGAACACGCCCAGTGCACAGGCCACCAGCACCGTCGGCATGATCGCCAGGCCGTCCAGGCCGTCGGTCAGGTTCACCGCATTGGAGAAGCCGACGATCCAGAAATAGGCAATGGCCACGAAGCCGATGCCGGCCAGCGGCAGCGCCACCGACTTGAACATCGGGATGTAGAAGGTCAGCGCCGCCGGCACATCGGCGGTCTGGAACAGGAAGATGCCCGCGGCCAGGCCGAAGATCGACTGCAGCAGGTACTTCCAGCGCGACTTCAGACCGTTCGGGTCGCGGCGCACGATCTTGATCCAGTCGTCATACCAGCCGATGGCACCGAAGCACAGCATGACGGCCAGCACCAGCCACACGTAGCGGTTGCGCAGGTCGGCCCACATCAGCACCGACAGGGTGACGGTGAGCAGGATCAGCGAACCGCCCATGGTGGGCGTGCCGGCCTTGGAGAAATGGGTCTGCGGGCCGTCGGTACGGATCGGCTGGCCGCCCTTGAACTGGGCCAGCCGGCGGATCACCGCCGGGCCAAGCCACAGCGACAGGAACAGCGCCGTCAGCGCGGCCAGGATCGCGCGGAAGGTCTGGTAGTTGAACAGCCCGAACAGGCTCTCCAACTGCTGCAACCATCGAGCCAGTTCATACAACATGCGGGGATTCCTCTCCTTGCGCCAGCAGCGCTTTGACGATCAGGTCCATGGCACTGCCACGGGAACCCTTGACCAGGCAGCGCACACCAGCGTGCAACTCGTCCTGCAGCGCCTTCGACAGCGCATCATGGGTGGCGAAATGGCGGCCACCTTCACCGAAGGCAACCGCGGCGGCGGCGCTGAGCGGGCCCAGCGCGTACAGACGCTTCAGACCGGCCGCGCGCGCGCGCAGGCCGGCCTGTGCGTGCAGGGCCTCGGCATCGGGGCCCAGCTCGCGCATGTCACCCAGCACCAGCCAACCCTCTTCCGGCGCAGCGGCCAGGGCATCGATGGCCGCGGCCAGCGAACCGGGGTTGGCGTTGTAGCTGTCATCGACCAGCACCGCACCACTGTGCAGGGTGTGGGCGATCTGGCGGCCCGGTACCGGCTGCGCGGCGGCCAGGCCGGCAGCCACCAGGTCCAGGCCGATGCCTGCACCCAGCGCCAGGCTGGCAGCTGCCAGTGCATTGCTGATGTTGTGGCGGCCCGGCAGACCCAGCACCACGCCCACCTCGCCCTGCGGCGACACCAGGGTGAACTGGCTGCCCTGCGCACCGGCGCGGATATCGCGCGCGGTCACGTCGGCGCTGTGCTCCAGGCCATAGCGCAGCACCCGGCAACGGGCCGGGGTACCGATGAAATGCTGTTCGAACCAGCGGCCGTAGGCATCGTCCACGTTGATCACCGCCACGCCATCGGCCGGCAGCGCCGCGTAGATCGCGCCCTTGGTGACCGCCACGCCGAGCAGGCTGCCCATGCGCTCCAGGTGCGCCGGTGCGATGTTGTTCACCAGCGCGTAGCGCGGGCGGGCGATGTCGGTCAGGTAGGCGATGTCGCCCGGCTTGCCGGCGCCCATCTCGTAGACGGCGTAGTCGGCATCCTCCGGCGCATCGATCACCGCCAGCGGCAGCCCGATCTCGTTGTTGCGGTTGCCGGGGTTGGCATAGACCACCTTGTGGGCGTGCGCGGCCACCTGCTGCAGGATCGACAGCAGCAGGCTCTTCACGCTGGTCTTGCCGTTGCTGCCGGTGATCGCGAACACCTCGGTGCCACGGTCGCGCTGCATGCCTGCAGCGATCTTCGCCAGGGCCAGCTCGCTGTCGGCCACCAGCACCTGCGGCACGTCCAGCGGCAGCAGGCGCTCGACCAGCAGCGCACTGGCGCCGCGCGCGTGCGCATCGGCGGCGAAGTCATGGCCGTCGAAACGCTCGCCGCGCAGGGCCACGTACAGGCTGCCGGCGCCGAGGCTGCGGGTGTCATTGCTGACCGCATCGATGGCCACGTCGTCACCATGGATCTCGCCACCGGCCCAGTGTGCGATCAGCGAAAGCAGGGTGCGCTTCATGCGATGCCCTCCCCTGCCTGCGCGCTGAGAACCCCGGCCTTGGCGGCCAGCGCGGCAGCCGACACTTCGGTGTCATCGAAGTCGTGGCGCACGCCGTTGACTTCCTGGTAGGGCTCGTGGCCCTTGCCGGCGATCAGGATGATGTCGCCCGCGCCGGCGCGCTTCACCGCCAGGCCGATCGCCCGCGCGCGGCTGCGCTGCACGGTCACGGCCGAGGCGTCGGTGAATCCCGCCAGGATATCGGCCACGATCAGGTCGCCGTCTTCGCCGCGCGGGTTGTCGTCGGTGACGATGACCTGGTTGGCCAGGCGCTCGGCGATGGCAGCCATCTGCGGGCGCTTGCCGGTATCGCGCTCGCCACCGCAGCCGAACACGCAGTACAGCGTGCCCTGCAGGTGGCCGTGCAGGCTGTCCAGCGCCTGTTCCAGCGCGTCGGGGGTGTGTGCGTAGTCCACCACCACGGTGGGCAGGCCGTTCTCGCCGCCCAGCCGGTTCATGCGGCCGCGGATCGGCTGCAGCGCCGACAACACCGCCGCAATGCGCTGCAGCGGCTGGCCCAGCGCATGCAGGCTGCCGGCCAAGGCCAGCAGGTTGTCCACGTTGAAGCGGCCCAGCAGCGGCGACTGCACCGCAGCGCGCGCACCGTCGATGACCAGGTCGAAGCCGATGCCACGGCCATCCAGCTGCAGTGCCTCGGCACGCACGTGGGCGCCCTCGGCGCCACGCGAACTCAGGCCGATCGGCTGCACACCGGCGGGCAGGCCGGCGAACAGCTGGCGACCGAACGCATCGTCCAGGTTCACCACCGCGGCCTTCAGGCCAGGGCGATGGAACAGGCGTGCCTTGGCCGCGCCGTAGCTGGCCATGTCACCGTGGTAATCCAGATGGTCGCGGGTGAGGTTGGTGAACACCGCCACGTCGTAGTGCACCGCGTCCACGCGGCCCTGGTCGAGCGCGTGCGAGCTGACTTCCATCGCCACGGCCTGCGCACCATCGGCGCGCAGCTGCGCCAGCAGCGCATGCATCTGCAGCACCAGCGGGGTGGTGAAGCCGGTCGGTTCCACCGCGCCATAAAGACCGGCACCCAGCGTGCCGATACTTCCACTGGGCGTGCCGAGCAGGTGCCAGGCCTGGGCCAGCAGCTGCACGGTGGAGGTTTTGCCGTTGGTACCGGTCACGCCCACCATGGTCATCGCGCGCGACGGCGCGCCATGGAACTGGTCGGCCATCGCGCCCAGGCGGGCGCGCAGACCGGGCACTGCGATGGCATCGGCCGGCGCCGGCAGCTCGGCCGGGGCCGGCGGTTCAAACAGGATGGCACTGGCACCGGCGGCACGGGCCTGTTCCACGAAGCCCAGGCCATGGGCGCCGAAACCGGCGATCGCCACGAAGGCATTGCCGGGGCGCACGGCACGGCTGTCCAGCACCAGGCCGGTCAGAACGGGGTCGTGCCCGGCCAGGGCAACGTCGGGAAGCAACTGCGAAAGCAACATCGAAGGGCTCATTGCGTGCCTCCCGCGGGCGGGGCCGGCACATGGGTCTGCGCGCTGGGCAGCGCGGCGTCGAATTCGGCGGCGGCATCGGCCGGCAGTGCGGTTTCCGCCGGCGGCGCCGGCAGGATCGAGGCCGAGTGCCCCATCTTTCCGGACTGCTGGGCGGCCAGCCAGGACTGCAGGTCATCCAGCGGCACATCCATCAGCCGCAGGGTGCCTTCCATCACGTTGTGGTACACCGGCGCCGACACCAGGCCGCCGTAGAACTTGCCGGCCTGCGGATCGTTGATGACGATGACCGTGGCGAAGCGCGGGCTGGTGGCAGGCACCACGCCGGCGAACAGCGCGTTGTAGTGGCCGCGCTCGTAGCCACCGGGGCCGGCCTTGCGCGCCGTACCGGTCTTGCCGGCCACGTGGTAGCCCAGCACCGCCGCCTGCTTGGCGCCGCCCTGGGTCACCACGGTTTCCATCATGGCCACCACTTCCTTGGCCACCGCCGGATCGATGATCTGCTTGCCTTCGTTGCGCTGGCCCTTGACGAAGGTCGGCGCGATCAGCTTGCCGCCGTTGGCCAGGGCCGAGTAAGCGGTGGCGATCTGCAGCGGGGTGACCGACAGGCCGTAGCCGTAGGACATGGTGGTCTTGGACGTACCCGACCAGCGCGCCGGGCGCAGCACCACGCCGCCCGATTCACCCGGGAAGCCGCTGTGCGGTGCCGAGCCGTAGCCGAAGCTGCGGATCGAATCGTAGAAGGTCTGGTCGGGCAGCTTGGCCGCGACCTTGGCTGCACCCACGTTCGAACTGCGGGTGATCACGCCGGTCACGTTGAGCACGCCGTTGTTGCGCGGCACGTCGCGGATGGTGAAGCGGCCCAGGGTCATGTAACCCGGGTTGGTGTCGATGACGGTGTCCTTGGTCACCACGCCGGCCTGCAGCGCGGTGGCAATGGTCAGCGGCTTCATCGTCGAACCCGGCTCGACCAGGTCGGTCACCGCGCGGTTGCGGCGCGTGTCGGGCACCGCGCCGGTCAGCGAGTTCGGGTTGTAGGTCGGCAGGTTGACCATGGCCAGGATCTCGCCGGTGGCCACGTCCATGATCACCATCGAACCGCCGGCCGCCTTGTTGGCCACCAGCGCGTTGCGCAGTTCCTTGTACGCCAGGTACTGGATGCGGCGATCGATGCTGAGGGTCAGGTCCTTGCCCGGCTCGGCGGCGCGCAGCAGATCGCTTTCCACCGTTTCGCCCTTGCGGTTGCGGATCACCCGCTTGGCACCGGCCTTGCCGCGCAGCCATTCGTCGAAGGCCAGCTCCAGCCCTTCCTGGCCGCGGTCGTCGATGTTGGTGAAGCCCAGCACATGCGCCATCGCCTCACCCTGCGGGTAGAAGCGGCGGAACTCGCGCTGTGCGGCCACGCCGGGAATCTTCAGCGCCACCACCTTCTCTGCTTCGTCCGGATTGATCCGACGGCGCAGGTACATGAATTCCTTGTCCGACTTCTGCGACAGGCGGCTGCTCAGCTCGTCCACCGACATGCCCACGGCCTGGGCCAGTTCGGGAATGCGCTCGGGCGAACGCAGCAGGTCCTGCGGGTTCACCCAGATCGAGGCGACCGGGGTCGACACCGCCAGCGGTTCGCCGTTGCGGTCGGTGATCATGCCGCGCGAGGTCTTGATCGGCAGCTCGCGCAGGTAGCGGGCCTCGCCCTGGCGCTGGTAGAAATCGGCGTTGACGATCTGCACGTAGGCGGCGCGGCCGACCAGCGAGACCGAGCACAGGCCGAGCGCCAGGGCCACCCAGCGCAGGCGCTGGCGCAGGTTGAAGGCGTTGCGCGGGCGGTTGCGGCCGGTCTTGCTCATGGGCGCACCACCACCACGTCGGCGGCTTCAGGGAACTTCATGCCGAGCTTTTCGCGCGCGATGCGGTCCACCCGGTTGGCCTCGGCCAGGGTGGCCTGTTCCAGCTGCAGGCGGCCGAACTCCAGGTTGATGTCATCGCGCGTGCGCTCAGCGCGCGACAGCTCGATGAACGTCTGCCGGTGACGGTGACGCACGAACACGACGCCGATCGCCGAGGCCACGGTGCAGGCCAACAGGATGATCAGCAGCAGCCGGCTCATGCATCGGCCTCCCGCTTCTGCGCCACGCGCAGCACGGCGCTGCGGGCACGCGGGTTGGCGGCCAGTTCTTCGTCGGTGGCCTTGATGGCGCCGCCGATCAGATCCAGGGTCGGCACGAACACCTCGGCTTCGGGCAGGCGGCGGTTGGCCGGCGGCGCCTTGGCCAGGCGGTTCATGTACTGCTTGACGATGCGGTCTTCCAGCGAGTGGAAGCTGATCACCGCCAGACGGCCACCGGGCTTGAGGCGTTCCACGGCCGCATCCAGGCCGGCTTCCAGATCGGCCAGCTCGCGGTTGATGTGGATGCGGATGGCCTGGAAGCTGCGCGTGGCCGGGTGGATCTTGTCTTTTCCACGCGGCATCACCGAGGCGATCAGCTCGGCCAGTTCGGCGGTGCGGGTGAACGGCTGCTTCTCGCGGCGGGCCACGATGGCACGGGCGATGCGGCGGCTCTGCCGCTCTTCGCCGTAGGTCCACAGCACGTCGGCGATCTCGCGATCTTCCACGCGGTTGATCCACTGCGCGGCGCTTTCACCGCTGTCCGGGTCCATGCGCATGTCCAGCGGTCCGTCCTTGCCGAAGCTGAAACCGCGCTCGGCCACGTCCAGCTGCGGCGAAGACACGCCCAGGTCGAACAGCACGCCGTCCAGGCCTTCGGCCGTCTCGTTCCACTGCAGCAGCTGGGCGAAGCTGCCACGGAAGATGGACACGCGCGGGTCCGGCGCGAAATCGCGCTCGGCTACGGCAATGGCTTCCGGATCCTTGTCCATGACCAGCAGGCGCCCCTCGGGACCGAGCTGGGAAAGCACGCCACGTGCATGACCGCCACGACCGAACGTGCCATCCAGATAACGTCCGTTTTCGATCACCCTCAGGCCTTCGATGACCTGGGTGTACAGGACCGGCAGGTGCACCGCCGGCGACTGCGACACCGGAAGGTGACCGGTCTGCGCTTCTGGGCGCATCCGGGCACCCCGGCTCACAACTTCAGGTCGAGAAGCCCATCACCCAGATCCTCGTCAGACAATGTCTGCTGGATCAGGGCCCGATGCGCCTGCTCGCTCCACAATTCAAACTTGTCGCCCATACCGAGCAATACCGCCTTCTTTTCAATGCCCACCGCACCGCGGTGGCTGGCGGGAATGCTGATTCGACCGTTGCCGTCCAGCTCGAGGTGGGCGGCCGAGCCGACCAGCTTCTGCTGCAACAGGCGCACGACGCGCTGGGTGTTGGGTTTGGACATCACATCGTCGCGGACCCGTTCCCATTCCGACTCGGCGTACAGCCACAGGCAGCCGGCTTCGAACGGGTTGTAGGTCAGGACAAGACGGTTGTTGCTGGCACGCGCGACCAGGTCGCGGTAGGCGGTGGGAACCGCCATGCGTCCTTTGTCGTCAACTGTGATGGCCGTCTCGCCCTGGAACACGACGCGTGCACCCTTCCTTCGCCCGGTGAAACATTGAACCACGAAAACCCACAAAACACCCGGATTTCCCTCTGATGCCCACCTTAGCAGCGGGCCAAGGGTTGTCAACAACTTTTCAGCAGGGAAATCGCCTGCCGCATCAATGGCTTGCAGCAATGTTTAGAGAATTGTTCAAGGCTTATCCACAAGTTGCTGATCCGTCTCAATTTTTGAGATTGAACCGAAGTTCAGGGGCGTGTAGACGGCGTGAAACATTGGCCGCGCATTCATCCGGAACGCGCTGAAAGCGGCGACAGACTGCGCAAACCGGGCACAATGACGCCATGTGCCTGCTTGCTCTTGGCTGGCTTCAGCACCCGCACTGGCGGTTGGTGATGGTCGGCAACCGCGATGAGTTCCACGCCCGCCCGACGGCGGCGCTGGCCCCCTGGGAAAACGAACCGGCGATCCTCGGCGGGCGCGACCTGCGCTC
Organism: Stenotrophomonas sp. Steno-C17; assembly: GCF_056393165.1. Classification (NCBI taxonomy): domain Bacteria; kingdom Pseudomonadati; phylum Pseudomonadota; class Gammaproteobacteria; order Lysobacterales; family Lysobacteraceae; genus Stenotrophomonas; species Stenotrophomonas sp. Steno-C17. Next base: position 8,376 of record NZ_JBWJPD010000004.1, on the reverse strand, counting down.
GGGTGGTGGCTGGGCCGGGGTGGGTGCGACCGGCCGCATGGCCGTGGTCACCAACGTGCGCGACCCGCTGGCGGCACAGAGCGGCCCCTCGCGCGGCGCGCTGGTGGCCGATTTCCTGCGCGGGCGCGATCCCGCGGGCGCGCACATGGACCGGCTGGCCGCCGTGGCCGGTGCCTACGCGCCGTTCAACCTGCTGCTGGCCGACGGCCAGACCCTGGAGTACCTGGGCAACCACCCCGCCGAACGGCAGACCCTGGAGGCCGGCGTGCATGGCATGTCCAACGGCGCCCTGGACGCCCCGTGGCCGAAGACCCGGCGACTGATGGCCGCGCTCTCGGCGTGGCTGCAAGAAGAAGGGGGCGGATCCCTTTCGCAACGCGAAAGGGCTCTGACCCCACTCTGGAATGCCCTGGCCGACGAACACCGCCCGGCCGACAGCGACCTGCCCGACACCGGCATCGGCCTGGAGCGCGAACGCTGGCTGAGCCCGGCCTTCATCCGCGGTGACGACTACGGCACCCGCGCCAGCACTGTGCTGCTGATCGACCACGACGGGCATGGCCAGATGCACGAGCGCCGCTTCGGCGCGCAGGGCGCGTTCCTCGGCGAAAGCCGCGTCACATTCTAGGTAGAGTCGAGCTTGCTCGACTGCACGCCCGGTAGATCCACGCCATGCGTGGGCGTGCGTGGTAGATCCACGCCATGCGTGAACGTGCCCAGTAGATCCACGCCATGCGTGGATACGCCGCTCGAAAAAGGAGGCGGAGCCGGCCGATAAGCCGGGTTCTGTCGTGGACAGTCATTCCTCTAGGCGTTACGTCACCGCAACGCTCAAGCAACCTACCCGGATCCAACGCGGGCCGCGCCAAAGGATCCCTATTTGGTCTTGCTCCAGGTGGGGTTTGCCGTGCCGGTCTGTTGCCAGACTCGCGGTGCGCTCTTACCGCACCATTTCACCCTTACCGGCCTTCCGAAGAAGACGTAGGCGGTATCTTTCTGTTGCACTTTCCGTCGGCTTGCGCCGCCCAGGCGTTACCTGGCACCTTGCCCTATGGAGCCCGGACTTTCCTCGGCACCCCCGAAGGGATGACGCGACTGTCTGGCCGACTCCGCCAGCGCACATTCTAGCTTACGCGCGGCCTTCCTGCCGGGTTGATCGCGGCATGCGGCGCTTTATTCCATGCGTGGCGTGGATCTACCGGCCCTTCTCCTGCGCCATCACCGCCGCCCGCGACTCCAGCTCCACCACCACTGTCAGTTCGCGCACCTGTGGCTGCGAGCCGTTCCACTCCGTACGTCGCACGCGCACGTCCACACGGTCGCCCGGCGCATGGGATTTCAACGCCTGGCCGACACCGAACACGGTTTTCACCCGGGTCCCTGCCACCGCCAACACTTCATCGCCCATGCGCAGGCCCGCCCGGCGGGCCGGGCCTGGGCCAGGCTCGGACTCGATCAAGGCCGGCCCACCCATCTGAACGCCGAGGACAGGACGCAGCGCATCGCTGCGCGTCTCCCCTTCCCCGGCCTTCTCGCGCGCCAGCTCGGCGGCGCCCAGCAGGGCATCGTCCAGCGCCGCATCGAAATAGGGCGCGTTGTCCACGAACCCGGCACATTCCCATGGCGTACGCTCAGGCACCCGCGTGCGCGCCGCGCGCAGGGCCTGCTGCAGCTCGCGCCACTGCGCCGCACTGACATGGCGCTGCTGGCTATCCACCAACTGCTGGTAGGCCGCCTCGATCTGTACGCGGTTGCCGGCGTCGCCCTGCAGACACGCGTCGTAGTTCTCCAGCGCGTCGCGTGCCATACGGTAGGTCAGGTACCTGCCGTAATGGCCGGCCGACTGCAGCCGCTTGAATTCCACCAGCCCCGGATCGAACAGCGCGTAGCCGACATACTCCGGGCCGAGGTCCGCTTCGCTCATGGGCTCGCTTGTGCCGGCCACGGCCAGCAGCAGGGGCAGTGCAATTGCCAACATCCTCATTCCTCCTTGAAGGGGACGGGCCGGAGCCCCTTCGGGGATCCGACCCGGTTTGCAGCCCTGGCGGCCTGCCCCCGGAACCCCGCATCTTAGCGCCGTTCCATAATGTCGGTATTTGTTCACTTATCACCTGCACTATGGAACACTCCGCGCATGACGGACCCGCTTGCCCTTGCAAAGGCCTTGATCCAGCGAACGGGCGCGGCACGCTCGCGCGATCTGGTGCGCGCTGGGGTTGCCCGCGCGCAGCTGTCACGTCTGGTCGCTGCTGGCGACCTGCAGCGACTGTCCCGAGGCGTCTACGTCCTGCCGGACCAGGATCCGGTGGACGAGCAAGACGGGCTGCAGGTTGTCGCAGCGCGCTCGGCTTCGCCGCGGTTGTGCCTGCTGAGCGCCTTGCGCCAGCACGGCCTGACCACCCAGAACCCGTTCGAGGTCTGGATTGCCATTGGCAACAAGGATCGTGCTCCCCGTATCGACTGGCCGCCGCTACGTGTTGTCCGCATGTCGGAAAAGACACTGGAGGCGGGGCTGGAGCCCCTACCGGCCGGACCGCGGTCGATGCGCACGACGTGCGTGGCCAAAACCGTTGCCGACTGCTTCAAGTACCGGAATCTGGTGGGGATGGACGTTGCCATCGAAGCGCTGCGGGACGCGCTGCGCGAGGGCGCGACCACCGCCGATGAGCTGTGGTTGTATGCACGCCGGTGCCGCGTTGCCAGACTGATGCGTCCGTACCTTGAAGCACTGGCATGACCTCCACGCCCTCGTCAGACCGCATCCGCTCCCTACGGCAGCGGCTGCGTGACCGCGCCCGCGAGCGCGACGAAGAGTTCCAGTTCGTCCTTGATCGCTTCGCGGTAGAGCGCCTGCTGTACCGGTTGTCGATGTCCCGCTACCAGCAGCAGTTCCTGCTGAAGGGCGCGATGCTCTTTGCGATCTGGTTCGACGCACCCCATCGACCGACCCGCGACGCCGACTTCCTGGGGCATGGAGCGGCTGACCCGCAGCAGCTCATGCGGATCGTGCACGATCTATGTGCGATCGAGCTGGACGATGGCTTGCAGTTCGACACGGCCTCGGTGGCTATCGACGCGATACGCGAAGGCTCCCACTACCAGGGATTGCGCATGGTCCAGAAGCAGGCACAGTGGAGAGCCTTCCTGCGCCGGAATCGCCTGCAGGCACCGCCCCTGGACGTTGTCATAGCTGAAATCAGCGCCTTCGTCCTCGCGTTGCGCATGCAGGGACGCCCCGGCGCGTGAGGTCGGAGCCCCTGCTGGGATCGGAGATCCTTCATTCCCGCCGCGCTACGCGCTCGCCGGGCATGGCCCGGCGCTACCGGCCGTACAATGCCTTGCGCGGGGCGCCGGTCAGCTCGGCGGCCAGCTTGGCGGCGGTGGACGGCGGCAGGTGCTCGCTCAGCTTGGCGTAGACCCGGCGCCCCTCGGCCAGCTTGGCTTCTTCATCATCGCCGGCGCCCTGCACCATCACCACGAACTCGCCCTTGCGCTGGTTGTCGTCGGCTTCCACCCGCGCCAGCAGGCTGGCCAGATCGCCATCGAGCACGGTTTCGAAAAGCTTGGTCAGTTCGCGCGCCAGCACTGCCGGGCGCTCGCCGCCGAAGATCGCGGCCATGTCGGCCAGCGATTCGGCGATGCGGTGCGAGGATTCATAGAACACCATCGTGCGCACTTCACCGGCCAGCGCCTGCAGGCGGTCGCGGCGGCCGCTGGCCTTGGCCGGCAGGAAGCCTTCGAAACTGAAGCGGTCGCTGGGCAGGCCGGCCACGCTCAGCGCGGCAATGGCGGCGCAGGCGCCCGGAATGGGGCTGACCTTGATGCCGGCCGCACGGGCCGCGCGCACCAGGCGGAAGCCGGGGTCGCTGACCAGCGGGGTGCCGGCATCGCTGACCAGTGCCAGCGATTCACCGGCCTGCAGCCGCGACACCAGGCGCTGCGCCAGGGCCTCTTCATTGTGTTCATGCAGGGCCACCAGCGGCTGCTGGATGCCGAAATGGGACAGCAGCTGGCCGCTGCGGCGGGTGTCTTCGGCACAGATGGCCGCCACCGAGCGCAGCACCTCCTGCGCGCGCGGGCTCAGATCGGCCAGGTTGCCGATCGGCGTGGCGACGACGTACAGGGTTGGCACACTCATTTCAGCGGTACTCACGGGGCAAGGGTAGAATCGTAGCGTGTACCTGGCCAAGGCCGCTGCCCTCATCGCATGGACCCGATCATGAACAAGCCCGCCGCACGGATCTCCGCCCTGTCGCTCTCGCTGATGCTGCTGGCCGGTTGTGCCACCACCAGCCTGACCAGCGCCCCTGAATCGCCGGCCCAGAGCCAGGCGCTGGCGCTGATTGAACAGGGCAAGCCGCGCGACGCCGCCCTGCAGCTGGAAGCGCAGGCCGCGACCCTGCGCGGCACCGCCCGCAGCAACACCCTGGCCGACGCGGCCTGGGCCTGGCACCTGGCCGGTGACAGCGCCCGCGCGCGCAGCCTGCTGGGCCAGCTGACCGCCCGCCAGCTGAGCGGTGCCAGCCTGCAGCGCTTCCAGCTGACCAGCGCCGAGCTGGCACTGGCCGACAAGCAGCCGGCGCAGGCCCTGGCCCTGCTGAAGGAGCACGGCGACAGCGTGCACCCCAGCCTGCGCACCCGTTGGTACCTGGCCCGCGCCAGCGCCCTGCAGGCCAGCGGTGACAGCTTCGCCGCCGCCACCGAGCGTGCCCGCGCCCATGCCGGGCTGACCGGCACCGCCCGCAACGAGAACCAGGCCGCGATCGCCGGTCTGCTGGGCACGCTCGACGATGCCACCCTGCGCAGCCGCGCCGCCGCGCTGCCGGCCAACGACCCGCTGTACAACTTCGCCGGCCGCGCCCTGATTGCGCGCGGCCTGCCGCTGCCGCGCCCGTTCGACCGCGACGGCGCAGCCCAGTTCGACACCAGCAAGCGCCCGCCGGCCATGAGCGATGGCTACCGTCCGCCGGCGAAGATGGCCGTGCTGCTGCCGCTCAGTGGCCGCCTCGCCACCGCTGCGCAGCCGGTGCGTGATGGCCTGCTGGCCGCGTACTACGGCGAAAGCCGGCGCCGCCCGGAAATCAACTTCTTCGATACCGCCGGCACCCCGGCCGGCGCCCTGGCCGCCTATGACAAGGCGGTCGCCTCGGGCGTCGACTTCGTGGTTGGCCCGCTGGGTCGCGACGAGGTGGACGCGGTGTACGGCCGCGCGCAGCTGCCAGTGCCGGTGCTGGGCCTGAACCGCGGCAAGGACGCGCCGCCGGCCGGCAGCGCCGGGTTCTCGCTGGCGCCGGAAGACGATGGCATCGTCGCCGCCGAATACCTGCGTGGCCGCGAGCGCAGCAAGGCGCTGGTGATCAACAGCAGTGACGACACCGGCCGCCGCGCCGCCGCCGCCTTCGCGCAGCGCTTCGCCCAGCGCGGTGGCACGGTTGCCGCCACCGTCAGCATCAGCGACGCAGTGGGTGATGTGGGCGCACAGGTCCGCAATGCGGGCCAGGTCGATGCCGTGTTCCTGGCCGTGCGTGCGCCGCAGGCCCGCCTGCTGGCCCCGCAGCTGGCCCTGGCCGGTGCCGGTGGCGCCACCCGCGTGGGCACCTCGCAGCTGACCACCGGCAGCGGCAAGGTGGAGGAAGACGTGGCGCTGGACGGCATCATCTACCCGAACGAAGCCTGGAACGTGCGCAGCGTGTCCGGCCTGCCGTCGGCCGCGCAGGTGGCGCAGACGCTGCCCAGCGCGCGCGGTGCGGCCAGCCGCCTGTTCGCCTTCGGCGCCGATGCCTGGAAAATCAGCGCCTACCTGGAAAAGCTGTCCAACGAAGGCGGCCTGGATGGCGCCACCGGCACGCTGTACCTGGACAGCAATGGCAACATCCTGCGCCAGCCGGCGTGGTCCACCTTCAGCGGTGGCCGCCCGATGCCGATCGCCGGTGGTCGCTGAGCACCTGCAACGGGGCTCGGCGGTGGAAGCCGCCGCCGAGCAGCACCTGCAACAGGCCGGTTTATTGCCGCGCGCACGCAACGTGCGTTATCGCGGCGGTGAACTGGACCTGGTGATGGAGGACGCCGGCACCGTGGTGTTCGTGGAAGTGCGCTACCGCGCGCGTTCGGACTTCGGTGGCGGTGCCGCTTCCATCGATGCGCGCAAATGCCGACGCCTGGCCCATGCCGCGCAGCTCTACCTGCAGGACCACCCTGCCCTGGCCAATGCGCCCTGCCGTTTCGATGTAGTGGAAGCCACGGGCGAGCCGCCGCAACTGCGGTGGCTGCGCGACGCCTTCCGGTTGGATGATTGCTGATGGGTACCGTTTGCTTTGGTAGTGGCCGACCTTGGTCGGCGCTTCTGTGCCAACCAAGGTTGGCACCTACCAGAGCGCAGCCTGGCCGACACTACGATGGTGCGTGACTGATGCCTTCGATCATTACCCATGCCGCGGTGCCGCTGGCATTGTGGTGCGCCGCCGATCGCGGCCGCATTCCACCGTGGCTGCTGGCCGCCGGCGTGGTCGCGGCAATGCTGCCCGACGCCGATGTGCTGGCGTTCGCCCTGCACATTCCCTATGCCAATGCGTTCGGCCATCGCGGGGCCAGCCATTCGCTGTTGTTTGCCGGGGTATTGGCGGTGTTGGCAGCGTTGTGGTGCCTCCTGTGCCAACCAAGGTTGGCACCTACCCAGCGGGGGCCAACGTTGGTATCCACCGTGCAGGCGATAGCGTTCGTCTTCGTCTGCGCGGCCAGCCATCCCCTGCTCGACGCGATGACTTCCGGCGGCCTGGGTGTTGCCCTGGCCTGGCCGTGGAGCGAACACCGCTTCTTCGCGCCGTGGCGGCCGATCCGCGTATCGCCCTTCGCCCCGCAGTTCTTCAGCGCACGTGGCCTGGCCACGCTGCTGTCGGAACTGCGCTGGGTATGGCTGCCGCTGGCCGGTGCGGTTATCGCCTGGAAACTGATCCAACCTGCCCCTGCTGTCCCGCGAGAACCGTCATGAGTACTGCCCTGCCCACCGCCCTGGTTGCCGAACTGTCCGCCCTGCTGGGCACGGAGGGCTGGCGCATGGATGACAACGCGCTGGAGGCAAACGCGCAGGACAACTCGTGGCGCCACCAGCGCCCTGCCGCCGTCGCGCTGCCCGCCAATGTTGAACAGGTACAGGCACTGGTGCGCGTGTGCCGTGCACATCACGTGGCACTGGTCGCGCGCGGCGCGGGCACTGGCACCACCGGTGCGGCCGTGCCGCTGCCGGGCAGCATCGTACTGTCGTTCACCCGCATGGACCGCATCGTCGAGATCCGTGCCGGCGACCGCTGCGCCGTGGTGCAGCCGGGAGTGCTCAATGGCACCCTGCAGCAGGCACTGGCGCCGCATGGCCTGTTCTGGGCGCCCGATCCTTCCAGCGCGGAGATCTGCAGCGTGGGCGGCAACCTGGCCTGTAATGCCGGCGGCCCGCGCGCGGTGAAGTACGGCACCAGCCGCGACAACGTGCTGGGACTGGTCGCCGTAACCGGCAGCGGCGAGGTGATCCGCTGCGGTGGCGCCTATACCAAGGATTCCACCGGCTACGACCTCACCCACCTGCTGGTCGGCAGCGAAGGCACGCTGGCGCTGATCGTGGAAGCCACCCTGAAGCTGACCCCGCTGCCGGTCAGCCAGGCCGGACTGCGCGTGCTGTATCGCGATGCTGATGCTGCGGCCGCTGCGGTGTCGCGGCTGATGTCGCAGCCGGTAGTGCCCACGCGCCTGGAATTCATGGATGCACGCAGCCTGGAGCTGCTGCGCTTGAATGGTGCGGAGGTACCGGAAGCCGGCGCGATGCTGCTGGTGGAAGCCGATGGCGACCACGACACCCTGCCCTACCTGCTGCAGGCGCTGGCCAGCGCTGCTGAAGGCGACGGCATGATCGAACTGGACGTGGCGATGGAAGGCCGCGCGCGCGATCAACTGTGGGCCGCACGCAAGGCGTTGTCGCCCGCGCTGCGCACCGTAGCGCCCGGCAAGATCAATGAAGACGTGGTGGTGCCGGTGTCGCGCATTCCGGACCTGGTGGCCGGGGTGCAGGCGCTGGCGCGCGAGTACACGCTGACCATCGTCACCTTTGGCCATGCCGGCAACGGCAACCTGCACGTCAACATCCTCTATCACCCCGATGACGCCGACGAGAACGCACGCGCGCATGCCGCGCTGCCGAAGATCTTCGAACTGACACTGTCGCTGGGCGGCACCTTGTCGGGTGAACATGGCATTGGACTGGCCAAGCGTGACTTCATGGCGCAGGCGTTCAGCCCGGCCACGCTGGCGACGATGCGCGCGATCAAGGCTGCGTTGGATCCCGATGGGATTCTCAACCCGGGCAAGGTATTGCCGCCGGAGTAATGTGCG